>CAZIYU010000001.1:0-23592 GCA_964543595.1 uncultured Candidatus Saccharibacteria bacterium
AACTACTAGATTCAATAGTTAATGAATAGGTAGTAGTCCCCTGCAAAGTAGTCGTACCAGTTATTATAAATTCTCCAGTGGTCCCGAAAGTTAATGTATCAGCCGAGGTCGTAGAAACTTTTGTTAGAGAAGCTAAGGTGGTGGAAGCTAAAACCGTAATTGTTTGATCGGTACCATTCAAAGTAAAGTCTGTTGAACTTAAACTCAATGTTCCCCCGTCTTGCACAAAATCACCAGCCAGATTTAAAGTTGCAGGCGGACTAAATATTCCTCCGCTGGTAGTTAAAGTATCTTCAACAGTCAGAGAAGACGGAACCGAGGCAGTAGCGTAATAGATTCTAACGTTAGCTCCATCATGACCTAAATACCATATTTTATATGTATCACCATCTTTAATCGCTGAAGGTCCATAGGCGTATAGATCGTCCCCTGTACCACTAGTACCTATTGGAATGCGTCCGTCAGTAGCAGCACCATTCGAGGCTGAAGGGATAGCATTATTATATTTAGTCCAGGTTAAACCATCGGGTGAGGTAGCATAATAGATTCTATAAGTTGCTCCGTCGTGACCATTATACCACATTTTATAAGTTCCATCTTTCACGACGGTGGGAAAAATGGAATGATAATCATCACCAGTAGTGTTAGTCCCTTGAGGAATTCGGCCGTCAGTAGAGGTAGTGTCGGAATCATCTGGAATAGTATTATTATATTTAGTCCAGGTTAAACCGTCGGGTGAGGTGGCATAATAAATTCTTACATACGTTCCGTCATTTCCACCATACCACATTTTATAGGTATCACCATCCTTAATTACCGAAGGAGTATAAGTATGCAAATCATCACCAGTAGTGTTAGTCCCTTGAGGAATTCGGCCGTCAGTAGAGGTAGTGTCGGAATCATCTGGAATAGTATTATTATATTTAGTCCAGGTTAAACCGTCGGGTGAGGTGGCATAATAAATTCTTACATACGTTCCGTCATTTCCACCATACCACATTTTATAGGTATCACCATCTTTAATCACAGATGGCATATATGTATGTGCATCATCACCTGTACCGTTGGTACCTAAGGGAATTCTACCGTTTGTTCCAGTAGTATTCGATGCGGCTTCAATGGTATTATCATACTTGGTCCAGGTTAAACCGTCGGGAGAAGTAGCATAGTAGATTCTAACATTAGTACCATCGTGACCACCATACCACATTTTATATGTGCCATCATCATCCTTTAAAATAGATGAGTATTGTATATGAGCATCATCGCCTGTTCCACTGGTTCCTAAGGGAATTCTACCATTAGTGCCTGTCGTATTAGAAGCGGTTGGAATAGTATTATCATATTTGGTAAAAATCAAAGGATCACTTGGACCAAAAGTATCCGCGCTATCAATAGAATTAATAGTCAGATTTGAATATGGAAAATCCTGAATACCAAAAGTATCCACTGCACTATCCCCATCACCCACATAAGTCACTGTTGAACCAGAAGATAAGGTTGGGGTAGTAACGGAAACCTCACTCCCAATTAATTTAAGATCTGCCCCACTAGTGACACTAAAAGTGCCACCACAAGTGAAATTCTTACCATTTAGAAATAATGTACCGTTTGTCACGGTGCAATCTTTACCTTCTGAATTAGTAAAGTTACTTTCCATGGTCACCGTCCCACTGCTCTTATCAATTTCTAAAGATTCTAAAATTGTTCCAGTGGTAACCGTAATAGTTTGATCACTAGTACTAGACATTATCAGTGACAAATTCGCTCCACCAAATTTTGCCCCATCGGCCACCGATAAATTACCCGGCACTGTTAAATTCATCGCCGAACCTGGATTAGATAAAATACCCGCTGTTTGAGTAATATTATTAACAACAAAATTTCCACTAATACCTAAAGTATTTGCGGCCCCTTTATTAATTATCACATTACCAAAATCGGTGCTAGAGCTAATAGTTAATGTGGTATTACCTCCAGTAAAAGTTACGCCAGATAAATTAAAAACACCAGCTTGATTAATAGACGAACTGATTGATAAAATCGCACTTTCTCCACTTTTCCTAATCGTTCCATTATTAGTAAGAACTCCGTTAGTAATAGTAACAGTCCAAGTACTGGAAGGTATATTAATTATACCATTATTAGTAAAGCTGGCGGTGTAACTTGTTGTAATTGACCAAGTTGGGCTAGCATTAACTTCACAACCAGCAGAAAGGGTAAAGGTAGGCCATGAAGTAGCTAAAAGTGACGATAAGGCAACTAAACCATTTATAGGGCTTGAGCAAGACACCACAATACTTCCTCCGGTCAGGGTAATAGTTTTGCCAGTAGTATCAAAGGTGCCATTTTGAGTAAAATTACCACCAATTGACATAGCTGTCCCAGAATAATTTACCGTCCCAGTATTAACAAAACCTCGAGCATTTACGACAAAACCAGTTCCAGTATGGTTGATGGTCCCGCTATTGGTGAAGTCATAGGTAGCAACGGTTACCGTCCAGGTGCCTGAAGCATTAATTGTGCCATAATTAGTAATAACGTTCCACGAACCGTTAGCCGTCCAAGCCGAACTAGCTGTTACTTCACAACCCTCAGATAAATAAAAATAAGAATAATTCCCATTTTTAGTAACCGCCACGGTACCGGGGAGAGTTCCAGTACAAGTAAGAGTTTGACTAGTACCGGAACCATTGAAAGTCATCGTGCCACTCGTCACTGCCCAAGAAATTGTACTGGCATCAGTAAAATTACCAGTAACATTAACAGCCGCGTTCTGGGTAATCGTTCCAGAATAATCGGCCGTTATAGAAATAACAGCTACTGAAAAGGTAGCATCAATGGTGGCGGTGGTGGTAGCACCACCATCCCAAATAGCCGTATCAGAAGTTCCAGGAATAGAAGCACCCGAAGCCCCACCGGAAGAAGTTGACCAACTAGCGGTTGTATTAGTACTGGCCCCAGCTCCCCCAACCCAATAACGATTTGCTGCTAAAGCACTGTTAGCAGAAATAAAAAAGAAAAATAATATTATTCCAAAAAAGAGCAAGCTTGCCCCGCGAAGCGTAAGCGAAGTAGGGTATTTAAATCTGGATTGTGTTAAGAGCTTCATTATTTTATGAAGCTATTATATAAAATATCTACCCAAAAAACAATCTATTAGATAATTAAAAATTAAAAATTCCCCCTCACCCGTCAACGTGCCACGTTGACGGGTGGAACCATTTGGACTATACTGATTCAATGATTGGAGATATAAAGCACGTATTTAATCGTGGAGTAAACAAAATAGATATTTTTAATAATGATACTGACCGATATAGGTTTGTAGAATGTTTATATAAATTTAATAACAAGGACACAGCTCTCAGGAGTGAAGCTGAGGATTTCTTTAAAAATCCCCCACCCCAAGAGGAAAAAATCGTAGAGATATTAAAATGGACATTAATGCCTAATCATTTTCATTTACTTCTTTATGAGGTAGCTGAGGGTGGTATTACAGAATTTATAAAAAGATTAGGTAATGGCTACACAAAATATTATAATATCAAAAACAAAAGAAGTGGTTATCTTTTCCAAAATACTACTAGAATGAACCTTCTAGAAAATAATAGACAGTTTCTTTATATCCCTTATTATTTAGACATGAATATACTCGACATTAAATTTCCAAACTGGAAGAAAAATGGCATAAAAGATACAGAAGGAGTAATTAATTTTCTTAATAACTATAAATGGTCTAGTTTCCAAGATTACACCCGTCAACGTGGCACGTTGACGTCTGAGAGAGATATTTCCTGCTTAATAAATAAAGAGATGTTCTACGATTTATTTGATCTAACAGAAAAAGAATACCAAAAGGAATTACTAGGTCTGATTAAGAACCCAATACCAAAAATGAAGCTCTAGCCCTAGACGTCAACGTGCCACGTTGACGTCTATCTACTTTATTTTTAAATATCCAAATTAGCGAGTTTGGCGTTGGATTGAATGAAGGATTTACGAGCTGGGACATCGGTACCCATTAACATATCAAAAACTTTATCGGCTTCTTGAACATCCACAACATTAACCTGTTTCAAAACTCGCCTCTCCGGATCCATAGTGGTCTCCCAAAGTTCTTCTGCATTCATTTCTCCGAGACCTTTATATCTCTGAACATGAAGCTTGCCCGAACCTGCTCCAGGGGCGGGTTTTTCCCCTTTTTTACCCTTTTCATTTTCCACTTCCTCTTCATCCTCTTCTTCAGTAATTAGCTCACTTCCCTCCACTATTTCTATATCCATTGGAATATCGGCACCAAACTTTTTTGCCTTTTCCTCTTCAGAATAAATATAGGTAATTTCTTTACCTTGTTTGATTTTGTAAAGTGGTGGTTGAGCAATATAAATATAACCATCATCTATTAACGGTCGGAAATATCGGTAAAATAAAGTCAATAACAAAGTCCGAATATGCGCTCCGTCTACGTCGGCATCGGTGGCAATAATTACTTTATGATAACGTAATTTCTCCATAGTAAAGGTATCACCAATGGCCGTACCGAGAGCTAATACCAAATTTTTAATTTGCTCGGAACCTAACATGCGATCCAAACGGGCTCTTTCAATATTCAAAATTTTTCCGCGTAAAGGCAGAATGGCTTGAGTCCTTCGATCCCGACCGGTTTTAGCTGTACCGCCGGCTGAATCTCCCTCGACAATATATAATTCCGATTCTGACGCATCATTAGTTTGGCAATCAGCCAATTTACCAGGCAAGGTCATACCTTCCAAGGCGCCCTTGCGTAAAATAGAATCCTTAGCGGCTTTAGCGGCCTTTCGCGCCCGCAAAGCCAAAATTACTTTACTAACAATAGCCTTGGCGTCTTCGGGGTTTTCTTCCAGAAAAGCATCAAAGGCGGTGCCAAAGACATCCTCCACCGCTGCCCGCGCCTCCTGACTACCTAATTTGGCTTTGGTCTGTCCTTCAAATTGAATCTCTTTTAATTTTACCGACACCACAGCTGTTAAACCTTCCAAAACATCGTCCCCAGTAAAGTTATCTTCATTATCTTTTATAATACCATTCTTGCGACCATAGGCATTTAATATTCTAGTCAAGGATGCCTTGAATCCAGTCGTATGAGTACCACCTTCTGAAGTATAAATATTATTAGCAAAAGCTACCACCCGGGCCGAAATATCATCCACATACTGAAGAGCCACTTCCACCGATTCCACCCCTTCTACTTTCTTCTCCACGTAAAAAATATTTTTATGAATCGGTTTTTGGAATTGATTATAAAATTTAACCAATGAATATAAACCACCTTCGAAATAAAAAGTCTGCGACGGTGCCTCTAAGTCAAGGTCTCGGAAATAGAAAACATCTGATTCCTCAAATTTTCCAGTGACATCGCGAGCGTCAATAACTGAAATTCTCAAACTTTTTACTAAATAAGCTTGCTGGCGCATATGGGAAAAGACCCTATTCCAATCAAAGACCACCCCTTCCTTAAAAATCTCGGCATCGGGTTCAAAAACAATGATGGTGCCGTGATATTTGGTATTACCGATTTTTTTAACAGCGGCTTTTCGCTTACCTTTAGAATATTCCTGCATATAAACCCCACCATCTTTATGAACCGTCACTTTCATATAAATAGAAAGAGCATTCACCACCGACGCTCCGACACCGTGCAAACCACCAGATACTTTATAACCTTCACCACCAAATTTACCACCGGCATGGAGAACGGTCATAATAGTTTCCAAGGCACTCACTTTTGTTTGCTTATGCATATCTACCGGAATTCCTCGGCCATTATCTGTAATTCGCACTCGATTCCCCGGTAAGAGAACAACTTCAATATCATTGGCAAAACCGCCCATGGCTTCATCACGAGAGTTATCAAAAATTTCCGTAATTAAATGATGCAAACCATCGGGACCTGTCGTTCCAATATACATACCCGGTCGTCGGCGCACCGGCTCCAAGCCCTCTAGCACGGTAATCTGCTCGGCTCCATAATGAGCCTCCTTTTTTATCTCTTTGTCTGCTTTATCTTTTGCCATTTTTACACAAAATTAATAAGCTTTTTAATGCTTTAACTTAGTACTATTATACCAAATTCCATTGTAAAAAGAAAGCTAATTTTGAGGCGGTAAATCAGGCTTTTTCTTCATAGACCTAGCTGTTATAACAAATAAACCAATCACCACCAAAGCGGCAAAACCCATTCCCACCCACGGTAACCATTTATATTTTTCAGTAATTCGGCCCTCCTCATTATCACAAATATCACCTATTTTATCCCCATCCGTATCCTTCTGATTGTAATTCGGTAAATCTGGACAATTATCCAAACTATTTATGACTCCATCCTTATCAAAATCATCACAAACATCACCTCGGCCATTATTATTTATATCTATCTGATCGGTATTGGAAATAGCAACACAATTATCAATAATATCAGGCACATTATCACCGTCAGTATCAGCTATCACATAGGCGAGATTTTCGCCCAATGGGCCAGTACCAACTTTTAAAACATCGGTATTATCGTTGAGATTTGCCCTTTCTCCGGTTACTATATTTACCCTTCTATCTGGATCAAGATAAACACCGTAGTCATGATCCGGCTGAGCTAAAAATCTTAATTTAGAGGTTTTAATTTGATCTGACATCGCGCCTAGTCTCAATTCAGTAATTCTAAGTGGTTGCCCATAAGTAATATCTATAATCCATTTACTAGCTATTGTTTTTGGAAAATGAACGGTTTGCGATAGAAAATCTGTAGTGGCTAAAACTGTTTTTAAATCTGAGCCCGTTTTAATACTAATGGTTTTGGGTAGGGCGACATTATTATCTAAAAGAAAAAATAAGGAACTGGCTTCGATGGAAGTTTCACTTTCTATCTTTATACTAGCTGATCCGATTTTATCATCAAAAATAGGTAATTCGGCGTATGAATTCTCATTATTATCAACTATATTTTGAGGGTTAGGAATAAGGCTATTAATGTTTACATCCGTAATTGAAATATTAAATAATGGCATTCCCCCATCAATTAATAATAATGATGGTTCAAAACTTTTTATCGTCTTATCAAAAACTAAAAAATCATACCGCTCCAAACCGTTATTTGGTACCGCCAACTCTATGACGGTCGGCACCGCCAATTTTGGAACAGAGATTTCCATATATTTACGATAGGAGCTAACAGCGTCTTTTATCTCACTCTCAGTCGCGGCCAGGGCCGTCAAGACAACGGACAATCCTAAAATAATAAATAGGGCTATTTTTTTCTTCATATCCATATTATTGACTAATTAGGGTACCAGATTTTATTCTTCGGCTAATAAAAGCCGTGCTCATAAGCAATATTCCAATAAGGACAAAGACAAAAATTCTCGCTCCCATTTCCATTTGCCAAATATCAATGAATAATAATCTTAAAATAACGAAAGCGATCAGAGCCCCACCATAATTCCTGAGAATCTTACTCCCCACTGAAATTCCATAAAAATATTTCACTAACGCAATAATAGTAAAGATTACTAGAGAAAATGTTGTCGCCACCACATCTTGCTTAATACCAACATGAAGAGCGGACCAAAGCAAAATGTAGGCATAAATAGAACCTCCAATAAGAAATACATTAGCGGGATTAAAATCAGAATATTCTCCAGCTTTTTTAATTTTTCTAAACATCAGCCCTAGAGAAATAAGGGCAACGATAAGCAGAAATACAACAAAGAAATCCTTTGAGAAAATATTCATACTAGACTGATAATAACTTAAACTACCAAAAGATAGGAAAGTTGGCCAAATAAACAGCAGAGACCAAATAGCAGAAGCCCTGACATTTTTTGTGACATAATAAATTAAAACAGGAATTAATAAACTTTCTAGAGTAAAAACAATAATCATTACCGACCCGCTAAGTTCAATAGCAGTTGCTACCAAAAGCATGACTATGGCCACTCCAGCATAAACCAGAAAAACACTTTTAATCTTTGTAACACTAAACGATAAGAAGGCTCCAACAGCAAAAATCAGCATCCAGAGGGCAATAATTGAACTTTGCCATTCAGCTGGAACTAAATTAATAATAGAAAAAAGTAAAATAGCTCCATTACCAACAGCTGTCCAGAGAAAAGCTTTAATGTCAGATTCCTTAGAGTTAATAATATTAATGATACTAGCCAAAAAGAAAACAGCCGCAAAACCATAAATAAACCAGATTAAGGAATCCGAATGGATAGAGAGACTATACAGAAAAACGCCAACCAAACTGGAAAAAATTAAACTGCCCCAATTCTTTTTTATTATTACAATCCAAATCGCTCCTAGAGTTACTACAAATAAATAGGAAAATAAACCAAACTCATTCACGGTAGCACTATTTGTCAAAAGCGGGGCAATCAGCGCCAAAACTAATCCAGACAGAGAAACAGCAAATGAATCATATTTAACACTAATAAGAGAAATATAGGCGGTAGACAGGAACATTACGATTAAAGCAAATAGAGGGGTGAACATATCATAGATTTCCCGCGCCGCAAAAACTGTTAATAAGATAATGGCCGAACCCACTACCAAAAATATTCCCCCTTGATTAATATATTTTCTAATACGCCATGAGCCTAGGGCTAAAACTGCCACACCAAATATCATTCCTAGGGTAATTCTGCCAAACTCACCAATCCAATTATTCATAAACGCATAGGTCGTAAACCAACCCAAACCTATTAGCAATAGAAGGGCACCAAGTTTTAATAACCAATCTTCTTTAAACCAAGTAACAAATTTATCCCCAGCGGTCGGTCCATAAACAACATTTTCTACAGGCGTCACGACGGTGTCAGCACTATTGGCCGCCACTTGATTAATCGGAACTCCTGATTGAACGGGTGGAGCCAGTGGCTCGGATTTAATTAATTTTTTTTCTAAAACAGTTAACCGAAATTTGAGATTACTGATTTGACTAAACGCAATTACGGCTAAAATAATTATTAATATGTAACTCATATTTTTATATTATATATATTATAATTAATAAACACAACGCAAAGTATATCCCCCCTACCTCACCTGCCAGCCGCTCTGAGCATTCATCTTATTTGTTATTCTCTCCATTATTTTATTTATTTCCTCATCGGAGAGGGTTTTTTCATAGGATTGAAAGACTAAATGATAAGCATAGGATATTTTATCACCCTTCTTAAAGGTATCAAATAAACGATATTTCAGCAACAATTCCCCGCCCTCTTCCTTAATAATTTTCAACACTGCTTCCGCCTCGGTATTTTCGGGTGTTAAAACAGCCACATCCCGAAGCATAAAAGGATAAACAGAGATTCTCTTAAAACGCATTTCACTGTCCACCGCCGGCATTTCAATATCATAATCTGTCGGTTCAGGTAAATTCGTAATTATTTTATCAAAATCAAATTCAACAATATTATCATCAGAATTTATTTTATCTAATTTTCCCCCTAATTCTGTTTCTAATATTTTGACTATTTGATTTATTAAATCAATTTCTTTTGGTAAATTTTTCACACCAACGGGAGTCTTCACCCCAATAGCTAAATGGGTAAATTCACCGGCCTTTTTAAACACTTTACCAATTTCAAATATTTTTATTTGTGGCATAGCTACCAATTCAGAATAACGAGCGTTGAATTCTAGATAGAATTTAAAATTAGTACCTAAATCACTTCGCAGAAATTTCTTTTCCGGTGCCACAGAATTGGCCAGTTCAATATCCCCTTTTTCTGCAAAAGTATAACCGTAAATTTCAGAAAAGCCCTGATCTACCAAAATCTTCTTGATTTTATTGGCATAATAATAACTTGTATTAACCTTGGTAATTCCCAAGGTCGAATTTTTTTCCCGATCCAAGTTTAGACCTTGGGAATCTGGTAATTTATCATAACCATAGACTCGCCCAATCTCTTCAATCAAATCTTCCTTAATTTTCAAATCTAGACGTTCAAATGGAACTTCTATTATTAATTGCTCCTTCTCTTTTTTATATTCAAAATTAAAACGTTGGAATATTTTTTCAATTTCTTCTTCACTAATTTTCATTCCTAAAACCCTTTCTACTTCTTCGACAGAAACTCCTAATTTATATTGACTAAGTGGTTTAGGATATTTATCTACTATTTCACCGACTTTAGTATCATCCGTCGAAGCAATTTCTAAAATCAATTTACTTAGAATTTCCATCGCCTCTTCAGCCAAATTTGGTGTCAATTCATTTTCATAACGTTTTGAAGCCTCAGTCTGAATTTTTAATTTCTGAGCCGTTTTCCTAATTAAAACTGGATCAAAATTAGCTGACTCTAAAACAATATTCTTAGTCTTAGGACTTATTTCAGCTAACGTTCCACCTTTAATACCGGCAATAGCAATGGCATTCCCATGATTGGAAATAGTTAAAACACTGTCATCCAAAATTACTTGTTTATTATCTAAGGTAGTAATCAAATCATTAGCCTTAGCTTTTTTAATTTCAATTAAATCTCCCACGATTTTATCGGCATCAAAAACATGAAGAGGCTGGCCTAATTCCAGCATCACAAAATTAGTAGCGTCCACTAAATTATTTATAGATCGCTGGCCCAGAACCTCCAGTCTGGCCCGTAACCATTCCGGCGATGGACAGACTTTGATATTTTGCATCACTCGGCCCACATAACGCCGACATTCCTCTGGATTTTCAATTTTTATTTTTAAATTCAAACTACTGGTCTCAACTTTTTTAAGAATTTTAAAATCATGGGAATATTTATTCATCGGCAAACCAAGTAGCACCGATAATTCCCGAGCCAGGCCCCGATGACATAAACAACTGTGAGCCATATTTGGTAAAATCTTCACATCCAAAACTAAATCCGTTTCTACTTTTTCTACTCCATCCACCTCAGACGAATTCATAGTTAATATGTTTACCACCACCTCAACTGGTGGTAATTTTTTATCAAAATATTGATTTAACCATTTATAGGATACCTTCATTTTTAAAATTGATTAACTAAACGTAAGTCGCCAGAATAAAGCAAACGAATATCATCAATACCATATTTAAGCATCACGATTCGATCCACCCCCATACCAAAAGCAAAACCTTTCCACTGCTCAGGATTAATTTTCACTCCCGTCAAAACTTTTGGATGCACCATACCCGCTCCGACTACCTCCACCCAACCGGTTCCTTTGCAAATTGAACAACCTTTTTCACCACCCTTCTGACATTTAAAACAGGATACATCCACTTCCAAACCAGGCTCCACAAAAGGAAAAAAACTGGGACGAAAGCGCACATCGACATCCCGTTCAAAAAATTTATCAAAAAAAGTATTTAAAGTAGATTTTAAATCCGCCATGGTCACATCCTGGCCAACCATTAAACCTTCAAATTGATGGAAAACCATTTCGTGAGTGGCATCGGTAGCCTCATTTCTAAAAACTTTACCATAACAAATCATTTTAAAAGGCGGCTGCTTGCCTTCCATATAACGGATCTGCACCGGACTAGTTTGGGTACGCATTAATTTTCTCTCCTTTTCATTCTCTGCTTGTTTCAACCAAAAAGTGTCTTGCATATCTCGCGAAGGGTGATCCTTCGGCACATTCAACATATCAAAATTATAATGCTCGGTTTCCAATTCTGGCCCATCCACTAGGGTAAAACCCATTTCATAAAAAATAGCATTAGCCCGATTTATGAATTGCGTCATTGAGTGCAAGTGGCCTTTGTCCTGATCATTTGGCATGTGATGATAATATCATAAAAACAACCGCCCCGTCTAATAGTTCTGCAATCGATTTATCTTCCCGTGGACTCGAATTTTTTCATGGGCCTTGGCTTCAATCTGACGAATACGCTCACGGGTAACACCAAATTCTTTACCCACTTCTTCCAAAGTATGAGTAATACCATCCATCAAACCATGACGCATTTCTAGAATTTTTCTTTCTTTCAGAGAAAGGTCACTCAAGATTTCTTTCACTTGATCACTAAGAATTCGTCGTGAAGAATCCTGATCCGGTGATAATATTTTATCATCGGCTACAAAATCCCCCAGCGTACTTTTCCCATCATCACTATCATCCCCCACTGGTGTTTCCAAGGAGACGGTATCTTGATCAATTTTTTCAATATTATAAACTTTCTCAATTTCAATTCCCATCTCCGTCGCAATTTCTTCCGGCAATGGCTCACGCCCTAAATCAGTGGACAGTCTTCGGACACATTGCTTATATTTCGCAATAGTCTCCACCATATGCACTGGCACACGAATAGTTCGGCTTTGATCAGCCAGGGCGCGAGTAATGGCTTGTCTAATCCACCAAGTGGCGTAGGTCGAGAACTTATAACCTTTAGTCCAGTCAAATTTATCTACGGCTTTAAACAAACCAAGATTTCCTTCCTGAATTAAATCCAATAAAGTCAGGTCTGCGCTACGTCCAACATATTTCTTAGCAATGGACACCACTAAACGCAAGTTGGCTCGCGCTAAAAGATTTTTAGCTTCTTCATCACCCAATTGAATTTTCCGCGCCAAATCTTTTTCCATACTGGCGGAAATTAAAGGATATTGACCAATCTCTTTCAAATAAATTTGAATGGAATCATAACTGGAATCACCCCGCCCACTATAGGTATATTTTTTAATTAATTCTTCCTCCTTTTCAATATTGAGCATGCCACCCCCTTCCAAGACATCCACACCAGTAGTTGACAGTCGATTATATAATTCATCCAAAAACATCACATCGGTTTCAATATGCGGAAATTCCTTCATTATTTCATCATAGGTGACAAAACCTCTCTCCCGCCCCTTAGCCAGAAGTTTTAAAGTTTTTAATTCGTATTCCTTTTTTTTATCAATTCCTCTCTTCGTCCTAGGAGAGGCCGTTTTTTTAACCGTTTTTTTAACTACCTTTTTCGCTTTTTTCTTAATAATTTTTTTAGCAACTTTCACCGCTTTACTTTTTTTCGAAGGCTTCTTTTTAATTATTTTTTTCTTCATTTTATTTTAATTTTGCTAAACGTTTTATTAATAAATTTTGCTCTTCTAGTGTTTTGGCTTTAATTAAGGCCTTAGTAATATATTCTTTTTCCAATTCCATTAAAAGCTCGTCCAGGACTCCCACCAACTTCTTCCTTTCGTAATATTGTTCAGCTTCAAAGGCGGCTTCGTTTAAAATCTGTTCCGGCGCCCCCACCCACTTTTTAAAATTTTCTGGACCGATAATTTCCTTTATTTTATCCTGATATTCATCAAGATTGATAGTCTTGTCAGGATCTTTTGTCTGCCAACTTATTATACCCCATAATCTCCTTTCAATGGAATCTGCCCGGGGAACAGAAATTTTATCCTGAAAAACAGCGGATTTGGTTTCGGCGCCAGCCACACCCGGCTCTACCTTCACTTTTTTCAAATCGTCCCAAATGGCATTTTCACTGATATGACATTGTTCGGAAATCTTTTTTACAAAATGGGCTTTTTCAATACTACTTTCAATTAAGGCTAGAAAAGGTAGAATTTTTTCTCTAATGGCTTGGCCTAATTTTCTTTCTTCTAATTTTTCAGCTAATATTTTTGTCAAATAAAAATCGATAATATGCATAGAATCTTTTAGAGCTACTTTAAATTTTTCCTTATCCTGCAAAATCAAATCCGCTGGATCTTTGCCATCTTTAAATTCAGCAATCTTTACCTCCATACCTAGAGAGAGAGCTAATTGCCAAGCTTTAGTGGCCGCATTCAAACCAGCGTTATCGGCATCAAAAGCCATAATCACTCGATTGGAAATTCTTTTTAATAAAATTAAATGTTCCGGTGTTAAAGCGGTACCAGACGTAGCTACCACATTTTGAAAACCGGCCTGATGACACATTATTATATCCATCTGCCCTTCTACAATGACAGCGTAATCCTGTTTTCTGATGGCTAATTTAGCCAAATCAAAACCATAAAGAATTCGCGATTTATTAAAGACGGCTGTTTCTGGACTGTTTAAATATTTAGCCACTTCCACCTGCCCTGAGCCGGTCGAATGGGTATCATTTTCTGGTAATATTCGGCCAGTAAAACCCACTACGCGACTGGCACTATCCCGAATCGGAAACATAATCCGGCCTCTAAATCTGTCATAAAAAGATCTCTCGTTACGTTTAATCAGACCCGCCTGTTCTATTTCACTATCGCTAAATTTCCGTGTGGTCAGATATTCATAAAGCGTTCGCCAATCATCGGCGACAAAACCAATTCGCCAATCCTTAATGGTTTTTTCTGTTAAACCTCTTTTTTCTAAATATTTCTGGGCTGAATTTGATTTCGGAAGGTTTGATTCAAAGAATTGACAAGCCGCCTCTAAACAATTAAATATCGCTTCTTTATCATCTCTTTTTTCAAAACTACCTCGTTCTAATGTAACACCTGTTCTCTCGGCAAGCATTTTTAGGGCGCCAAAAAAATCTAAGCCCTCAAATTCCTGCACAAAAGTAAAAATATCTCCTTTGGCGCCACAATTAGACACGGCAAAATTTTGAGCCACATACGAATGATCCTTATCAACCGTTAGATTGAATACTGGTCCAGTATAATTTCTCCTAGTAATCTTTTTAACTGGCAGAAGCCAGTATAAAATCCCGTTATTCTCATAAGTTACTGAGTGTCTTTCGTAAGCTAATTTTGACCAAGCAACTGAGTATGTCTTTTTATGTCGCGTCCCACTAGAATCAATTCTCGCTTTAGCCGAATAAACTGATGGGGAAATACCGTTTCTTAACAGAATATCTTTTATTTGTTCAACTAAAGTCTGAGATACTACCGTCACCGTACTTTTCTCATGTGTAGAAAACTTTGGTAATCTAGTATGGCCATCACCTTTATTTATAGCAGAAACCAAAATCATTTGCTTATCCATAGGTAATTCTTGGAAAACGTATGGAATATGTTTTTGATCAGACCCCTTGCCACAAAGATTCTCAAAAATATCGGCCAAATATGAATGACAAGCAGTAATTTCAAGACCAGTTTTATTTCCATGTCGTCTGTGTATTGACGCTTCTAAGCCAAAGACTATTTTAATTAAACCGACAATCTCCAGGGCAAACTTTTCCTCATGATTTCCGAGGCTAAACCTTATATAGGCACGATTATTACTACCCTCGGCAATATAATATCCGATCAATTTTAATAGATTTTCATCAACCTTAATTTTGTATTTTATATCTTTTGTTTTTGGGCCCTTAGTATAGGTTTTGGTGAGATAAGCAGAAAGATCAATGTATTTAATGTCTTTTATGTTTGTTGGGATTGGATAAAGAACAAAATCTTCCTTCTGTAAATTACCGGCGGTCACTTCTAAAATTTCTGCATGTTTTTTAATGTCTTTTTCTTTAAGTGTGACTAATTTGTCCGTCCGCAATCCATAACCTCGTAATTGACGATAAAACTGCTTGGCTTTTTTAAAATATTTTGTCTTAGATCGAATGATTGGTAATTTATGATCTTCCGTTAATGAAACTATGCCATACAATTTTTGAACTTCAACATCAATAAGTTTTCCTTTATAATTTCTATGCATGACCACCAAAACCTTGCGAATTTGACCTTTTCCAGAATAGACAAAATGTTTCTTATCAAGTGTCTCTATTTCATGATAGCCAAATGGAGTTCTAACCAGCTGTCCAGGTGGAAAACAGCCAAAACAATAATAGGAATCCCTTTCTTCCGACACAAAAAAGCTAGGAGTTTTTTCATTATGAAATGGGCACCGCGCTTTCATATTTTTACCAGCCTTCTCTAATTTTATATAAGTACCCAAAAGATCCACAATATTCAACCTTTCTTTAATTTTTTCTACGGATGTGGACATAAATTTTTTTGCGAACCTTTAATGTCCCATAATAGTTTCTACTCTTCTCCTCTTTCCGCATTCAATTCCTTCATGAATTCCTGAACCATTTTGAATTTAGGAGAATCAGCGTGACCAGTACCAGCGGGAATCAATCTTCCAATTATAACATTTTCCTTGAGACCAACGAGACGATCCACAGACCCGCGAACGGCATTATTAATCAACACTCTATTGGTATGCTGGAAGGAAGCAGCAGACAGGAACGATCGGCGGGCCAATGAGGCTTCCGTAATACCCATCACCAATGGATCAGCTTTCATCCCACTACCACCCTTAGCCACCGCCTCTTCATTTTCCAAACGATAGTCTAATTCATCTACCACATCACCTTCTGAGACAGTGGTATCACCGACTTCTTTTACTTTCAAACGGGAGAACATTTGCTTCACAATTATTTCAATATGTTTTCGGGACACGGCTTCACCTTGTAATTCGTAAAGTTTATTAACTTCAGTAATCACATAACTCATTGTCTTTTCTCTTCCACCAAATTTAAATAGTTCATCAATATCAGCCGAGCCGTCAGTTAATAGTTGCCCTTTCTTTACTTTATCACCAGTTTTAACTAATGGGATTCGGCGGAAACTAAATTCATATTCTATTTCGGCAGATTTCTTAGATTTAGTTTTTTCTTCAAGTTCCGGCAAGACAATAATGATCTTTTCCTTACCCATATCTTTTACAGAAGTTACTACTCCATCGCATTTTGAAACCACGGCGGGACTCTTCGGTTTTCTTTTTTCAAAAACTTCTTCTACCCGAGGCAAACCTTGAGTAATATCTCCACCCACTGAAGCGGTACCTCCAGAGTGGAAAGTACGCATAGTCAACTGTGTTCCGGGCTCACCAATAGCTTGAGCGGCCACGGTTCCGACAGCTTCGCCAATACCAACTAATTCTCCCTTACCTAAATCTGAACCATAACATTCAGCACAAACTCCGTGAACAGTTTTACAAGTCAAAGGTGAGCGAACATAAACCTGACCAACACCGTCAGCTTCTACCTTCTGTGCTTCATCCTTCTTTAACAAATGTCCCTTCTTAAATAAAATTTCTCCTGTTTTATTAGCCACATCAGCAGCTAAAATTCTCCCACGAATATGCTTAGATACAGAAACACCAGACTCAAATTCACCATTATTCTCAATGCAAATACTTTCCCTGGTTTTACAATCTGCTTCAGTAATCATAATATCCTGAGCCACGTCAAATAGACGACGAGTTAAATATCCAGCCTTAGCGGTATTTAATGCGGTATCCGTCAAACCTTTTCGTGAACCGTGAGTAGTAATGAAATATTCAATCGGCGTTAAACCTTCCTTCATCGAACCAATAACCGGAAATTCAATAGTCTCACCGGCGGTATTTTGAATCAAACCTTTCATCCCGGCCATCTGCGTAATGGAACCAAGAGAACCTCTGGCCCCAGATACCCACATATCAGAAACGGAACCGTTAGTATCCATACTTTTAGGAATTAATTTTTCCAAATCATTTTTAGCCCCGTGCCAAATTTCAATATTTTTTCTTAATTTTTCTTCGTCGGTCAAAAGTCCTTCATTAAAGTAATTCAAAACCTCTAAAGATTTTTTCTTAGCTTCAGCGATTACCTGTGGCTTTCCTTCTGGAATATTCAAATCATCAATACCCCAAGTCACTCCCGAATAAGTAGCATATTTGAAACCAAAGGCTTTAATTTTATCTAAGACTTTTGGTATATTTCCAATACCATATTTATTTATAATATCATCCAAAATAGCGGTCATGGTTTTTTTAGTAATCTCCTTATTCACATACGGATAATCTGACGGTAAAGTAGAATTAAATAATAGTCTACCGACGGTTGTTTCAAATGGTTTATTACCAAACTGTTGATATTTTATTTTTTCCGTTCCTAAAACATGAATCTTGGCACGAATGGAAATACCACCAAAATCAAAAGTGGTGATGGCACTATTAGGAGAAGAAAAATATTTTCCTTCTCCCATTTCTCCCGATAAATCCTTAGTCATCCAATAACAACCGAGAACAATATCCAAAAGTTTAGCTGACACTGTCGCCTCACCATTTCCCGGTTTAAGAATATTTTTATCAGCGGCCATTATTTCATGGGCCTCAATCTGGGCTTCCTCACCTAATGGAACATGAACGGCCATTTGATCTCCGTCAAAGTCGGCATTAAAAGCAGTACAAACCAAAGGATGAACCTGAATAGCGGAACCTTCAATCAAAACTGGTTTGAAAGCTTGAATACCCAAACGATGTAAAGTTGGTGCTCGGTTCAAAAGCACATATTTATTTTCAATAATCTCTTCCAAAATAGCCCAGACTTCCGGAATACCATCATCGATTAATCTACCAGCTCCACGAATATTAAAAGCTAATTCTTTTTTTAATAATTCCGAAATAATGAAGGGCCGGAAAAGTTCCAAGGCCATCATTTTTGGCAAACCACATTGATTTAATTTTAATTCTGGACCAACCACAATCACCGAACGACCAGAATAGTCGACGCGCTTACCCAAAAGATTAGCTCGGAAAAGACCACGCTTACCCTTAAGATTATCAGCTAAAGATTTCAGAGCTCGCTTTTGAGAATTACCAACAGCAGAAAATGCATCATTACCACTTCTAATTGAATTATCAATTAATGAATCAACTGCTTCCTGTAAAATTCTTTTTTCATTTCGTAAAATAACTTCCGGTGCATTAATTTCCTTTAATTTTAATAAACGATTATTTCGATTTATCACTCGGCGATATAAATCGTTGACATCGGAAGTGGCATAGCGACCACCGTCTAATGGCACCATAGGTCTGAGAGCTGGTGGAATTACAGGGATTCTGATCATAAACATCCACTCTGGCTTAACATCGGCTTCTCGCATGGAACGAACCAAAGAAATTCTTTTATTTACTTTTTCTCTTTCTAAAGAACCAGCCTTTTCTAAAGCGATTTCTAATTTTTTCTCCAGATCAATTAATTTAATATCCTTTAAAATATTATAAATAGCTTCAGCTCCAATTGAGGCCTCAAACAAAGATCCATATTTCATGGAATATTTATGATAAAGAACTTCATCCACCACCACGCCTTCTCTAATACTTTCCACTTCTTTCTTAGCATTAATCAAAAGCTCCTTTAAAGCCTCCTTGGTTTTTTCATCCTGAACAGTTTTAACTTTCTGCTTAAATTCATTATCAATATCTTTTAATATTCTTTCTCTTTCTGCCTCATGGGTAGTAGTAACAATATAACCGGCAAAATAAATCACCTTCTCCAAATCCGCTGTAGTCATACCCAAAATTGTACCAATTTTTGATGGAATACCACGTAAGAACCAGATATGAGAAACTGGTGAAGCTAATTCAATATGGCCCATTCTTTCGCGACGCACAATTGAACGAGTAATCTCCACACCACATTTTTCACAGATAATTCCTTTATAACGAATGCCCTTATATTTACCACAATAACATTCATAATCCTTGTCCGGCCCGAAAATCTTTTCGTCAAAGAGACCGCTTTTCTCGGACCGCTGGGTTCGATAATTAATCGTTTCCGGTCGCGTGACTTCACCATAGGACCAACCTTTGATCACTTCCGGCGAAGCCACTTTTAACGAGACGGCATCAAAATCATTGAACTCCACATTTTTATTTTTAGCATTTATCATGGTTTTGTTTATTATTTAATGATTTTAATTATCTCTCGTCCTCCTTGCTAAAAGATTTTTTATCTTTTAAGAGTTCAACATCTAAGCCTAAACCTCTTAAATTGTTTAATAAGACATTAAATGATGCGGGAATATTTGGTTGTTTGATTCTTTCCCCTTTCACAATAGAATCAAAGGCAGCGGAACGGCCCACAATATCATCGGATTTTATAGTCAACATTTCACGCAAGGTATAGGCGGCACCGTGACCAAGTAAAGCCCAAACTTCCATTTCTCCAAAGCGCTGACCTCCCCCTTGAGCCCGTCCCCCTAATGGCTGTTGAGTAATTAATGAGTATGGTCCAATAGATCGCATATGAATTTTATCTTCTACTTCATGATGTAATTTCAAAATATACATATAACCAACAGCTACCTCCTGTTGAAATTGTTCACCAGTTCGCCCATCATGCAATTTCATTTTTCCACTCTCTTGAAAACCGGCCTTCACTAATTCCGCCTTAATTTCCGCATCAGTAGCACCGGCAAATGGTGGCACAATCGCCTGATAATTTAGAGTATTAGCAGCAAGTCCGAGATGTAATTCCAAAATCTGTCCTAAGTTCATACGAGATGGCACACCCAATGGTGTCAAAATCAAATCTACCGGTCGGCCATCTGGCATATATGGCATATCTTCTTCTGGTAATATCTTGGAAATAACTCCTTTGTTTCCGTGACGTCCTGAAAGCTTATCTCCCACCGATATACTTCGCAATTCGGCGACTTCAATATGAATTCTCTTAATAATTCCACTTTCTAATTTATCACCTTTTTCTCGTGAGAAAACTTTTACGGAAATAACTCTGCCTTTCTTTCCTCCCTCCAAACGTTTAGAAGTATCTTTAACATCACGAGCCTTCTCACCAAAAATAGAACGGAGTAATCTTTCTTCTGGCGTTAATTGAGTCTCACCCTTAGGGGTAATTTTACCAACGATAATATCGCCTGGCCGAACTTCCGCTCCGACTTGAATAATTCCATCTTCATCTAGATTTTTTAATTTTGCTTCACCCACATTAGGAATATCGTGAGTAGTTACTTCCGGTCCCAACTTAGTATCACGTACATTAACCACAAATTCTTCCATATGAATAGAAGTAAACTTACTATCCTTCACTAATTTTTCCGATAAAATAATGGCGTCCTCATAGTTTGATCCAGACCAAGACATAAAGGCAATCAGAATATTTTGACCAATAGCGGTCTGACCTTTATCAGATGAAGAAGTATCAGCTAATAATTCCCCTTTTTTCACTTTCTGTCCCAAAGATACAACCGGCCGCTGATGAAAAACGGTAAAACTATTAGTTCGAGAAAATTGAATTAAATTATACTCTTTCTTATCGTCAATTTTTATTTTCTTAGAATCCAAATAAGTAACTTCTCCAGCTTCTTCAGCATAAATAAGTCGGCCGGTATCGCGAGCGGCTGATTCCTCAATACCAGTCGCCACTAATGGTGCTTCCGGACGTAAACAAGGCACCGCTTGTTTCTGCATATTCGAACCCATCAAGGCGCGGTTAGCATCATCATGATTCAAGAAAGGAATCATTGAGGTGGCAATAGAGAAAGCCTGATTAGTTGAAACGTCCATAAAATCCACATCCAAACTTTTAACAATAGTAGGAACACCGTTTACACGCACCTCCACTTCTTCATCAATTATTTTACCTTTAGCGTCAACGTGGGTAGCGGCATGAGCAATCTTAAAGTTTTCCTCTTCTAGAGCATTCAAATATTTTATTTCGTCAGTAATAACACCGTGCTTGACTTTAGCATAGGGAGTTTCAATCATACCAAAATCATTAACTTTGGCATAAACCGACAGTCGCAAAATCAAACCGATATTCGGACCTTCAGGGGTATGGATAGGACAAACTCGGCCGTAGTGAGATGGGTGAACGTCACGAACTTCAAAACCAGCCCGCTCTCTGGTTAAACCGCCAGGACCGAGAGCCGATAAGGTACGAAGATGCTCCACCTCCTGCAAAATATTCTCCTGTTGCATGAATTGCGACAATTGGTTGGTAGTAAAAAATTCTTTTATTCTAGCCTGTAATGGTCGAGGTGAAACAAAGTTTACTGGCAGAGTAATATCCGGATCCACAGTGGACATGCGATCTTGAATATTTCTTTTCATCTGAGACATTCCAATCCTGACCTTAGCCTGAAAAAGTTCACCCACAAAACGAACACGCCTAGAACCTAAATGATCAATATCATCTTCAACGGCATCCTCATCATGATTAAGAGTAATAATATTTTCAATAATACTAAAAAGATCATCTAAATTAATAGTCCTACGATCTAATTCCTTCTCGTCCATACTCCTAGCAAAACGTTTATTAAAACGAAAACGTCCAACTTTAGAAATGTCATAGCGATCAACGCTAAAAATACCATTGATAAATTCACGAGCGTTCTCAGCAGTCGCTAAATCCCCATCGCGTAATCTTTTATAAATTTCAATATATGATTCATCTAAAGTTTTAGCATGATCCTTGGCTAAATTCAATTCTAAGGATTTCTGAACTAATTCATTATCCTTAAACTGCTCTAATATTTGTTTATCAGTGGCGCCTAAAACTCGCAATAAAGAAGTGACAGAGAATTTTCTCTTCTTATCTATTTTGACATAGATTAAATCATCAGCGTCAGATTCAATCTCAATCCAGGCTCCGCGAGCTGGAATTATTTTAGCCCCAAAATATCGCTTACCCTTAATTTCATTGGCTGTAAAAAACATACCAAAGGAACGAGCTAATTGAGGAACAATGACTCTTTCAATACCATTAATGATAAAAGTGCCATGATTAGTCATTAAAGGAATATCTGTCAAAAATATTTCCTGTTCCTTTTCCGTAGACAATAATTTATTCTTTAATTTAACCTTGGCGGATAATTTACCCTCATAGGACATTTTATTATCCTTAGCATAATGCTCGTCGTATTTAGGCTGAACAATCTCAAAAGAAGAGAAAGAGAGTTCAAACTTCTTTTCAGCATAATCCTTGATAGGAGAAAACTCTTTTAAAACCTCTGCCAAGCCTTTTTCCAAAAGCCATTTAAAAGACTCTGTTTGATGAGATACCATATTAGGTGCTTCAATCAGCGGGGCTTTAAATTTTCCGAAATACTTTTTCTCTCTTTTAATTGTTTTCATACTTTTCTAGGAGAGAAGAAATATTTGATTTTAAAATGTCTGGCCTATGAAATAAGGAAACCCGAGGACTTTTAAAATTAAATATTTTTTCTCTCTAGTTATAAATGATTAATAAATATACAAAGCAAAATGACACCTCTCCGACAAAGGCGTCTTTAAATTGATAAAAATTTATCTTTTCTTTATGATAAGCAAGTGAAATTATTAAATTTCTAAATCTTTCCCCCGTAACTCACTCTTGCTAATGTGTTATAGAGCCTATACTAATAGCCAGTATTTGTCAATATAGTTATCCACAGTTTTGACTTGACAGGAAACTATGTGGTATGCTATAGTCTAATTTCAAATAGAGGTGTGGTACAAAAACATAGTCGATTTTTAGAACATATCATTCGTTTGTATTTTATCAAAGTAAACTTATAATCAATGACTGGTACAATTAAAAAATTGGTCTCTGACAAAGGTTTCGGTTTCATCACCGCTGAAGGTTTAGCTAAGGATCTTTTCTTCCATAGCAATTCTCTTTCTGGTGTTGCTTTCGCTGATCTTAGAGAAGGAGATGCTGTATCATTTGACACTGAAGAGACCCCAAAAGGTCCAGCAGCTGTTAATGTTAACAAAGCATAATTAATTCGGGTTCGTCCCGTATTAACTATCTAAACAAAAAAACCACCCCTCAAAAGGTGGTTTTTTGTTGTTTAAATTTAATTAAAAAGTATCAAGGTTTCACCTTGATACTTTTGTAAAAAAATGCGCTCACAACTGTAACAGTTGTGA
>CAZIYU010000002.1:0-5726 GCA_964543595.1 uncultured Candidatus Saccharibacteria bacterium
CAACGGTCTTCGGAACCGTTATTGTGGGTTCGAGTCCTACTGGGGGCACAAAAAACTGGAAGTTTTTTAGGACGAGAACGGCGGAGTGATGTTTTTTCAGCAGAAAAGCCCGTGAGCCGGTGCCCAGCCTAAAATTTCTGACGAGAAATTTTAAGGTGCGGCCGAGATTCCTACTGGACTTCAAATCACAAAAATATGGCTCCAGATCAATATGAATTAAAAAAAATAGACATACCAGAAGAAGTTTGGATTGTCGTAAAAACGTTGAAAGATGTGGGTTTTGAGGCGTATTTGATTGGTGGTTGTGCTCGCGATATATTATTAAAACGAAAACCAAAAGATTGGGATGTGACAACCAATGCTTTACCGGAACAAATTATCGCTCTTTTCCCAGATACTTTTTATGAAAATAATTTTGGCACCGTCGGTGTAGTTTTTGAAAAAGCAAAAGATGAAACTCTGAAAGTAATTGAAGTAACTCCGTATCGATTAGAATCAGAATATTCTGACAATCGTCGCCCTGATAAAGTCACATTCAGCGATCGCCTAGAGGATGATTTGCAAAGAAGAGATTTTACAATTAATTCCATTGCTTTAGAAATTGAGAAAAATAAAAAAGGGCAGATAAAAGGGAAATTTCTAGATTATTATAAAGGACAAATTGACCTAAAGGACAAAGTAATCAGAACTGTTGGTAGTCCCCATGAACGCTTTCAGGAAGATGGTCTTCGAATACTACGGGCCGTCCGTATTGCCACTGAAATAGGCTTTAAAATACACGAAAATACAGAAAAAGCGATCCTAGACCACGGAAATCTGTTGAAAAATATAGCTAAAGAACGAATCCGGGATGAATTTCAGCGAATCATAATGTCCGAAAACCCAATGGACGGACTGATTTCCTGTCGAAAACTAGGTCTTTTGCCTTATATTTTACCAGAATTAGAGAAAACTATTAGCATTGAGCAAAGCCGGGCTCATGTATATGATGTTTGGGAACATAGTCTAAGATCATTACAGCATGCTGCTGATAAAAAATATTCCTTGGAATTAAGATTAGCGGCTCTCTTTCATGATATAGGTAAACCAACTGCTCGCAGATGGGATAAGGAACAAAATCTCTGGACTTTTTATGGCCATGAAGTAACAGGGGCAAAAATGGTCACAATAATTTTAGCAGAATTAAGATTTCCTAAAAAGATTATTGAGAAAGTAGAGCGCTTAGTCCGCTGGCATATGTTCTTTGCTGATACTGAACAAATCTCTTTATCTGCTGTCAGACGCATAATATCAAGCGTGGGACGTGATAATATTTGGGATCTGATGAACTTGCGTGGTTCAGACAGAATGGGGATGGGAAGGCCAAAAGAAGCCCCTTACAGGCTCCGTAAGTACCATTCAATGGTGGAAGAGGCGATGACCGATCCGGTATCCGTCGGTATGCTTAAAATAGATGGCCAAAAGCTAATGAAAGTTACACATGAAACACCTGGACCGAAAATAGGCTATATTTTACACGCTCTTTTGGAAGAAGTCTTGGAAAATCCGGCCTTAAATACTGAGGAATATTTAAATAAAAGGGCCAAGGAATTGATTAAATTAGACGCTTATGAGCTTAAAAAACTAGGGGATTCCGGCAAGGAAACCAAAGAAAAAGAAGAGGAAAAGAAAATTGAGGAAATAAGAAAGAAGCATTGGGTGAAGTAATAAACATTGTTAATTTAAAAATGGTGGGGGATGGGTGGATCCAAACCCCAGAACCAATTTTAGAGAGTTGATTTTATTATAAATTTAGACTTTTCTTCACTAAATCCTTGTTTTGCTTGATAGTATGAGCAAGTGAAATTGGTACGGGGTGATGAAAAATATAGTCGCTTCGCTCGCTATTTTTCAATCAAAAAACCGCTACTAATGGTTTTTCAAAAGTCGGTTTAGAAAAACAAATGGTAACGGTTTTGAAGCCGGCCCATATGTTTTGTATATTTTGGTACCGAGCTTCGATTATGTAGGTGTTGATCAAACACCATTTTGCGCTAAAGAACTAATTTTTCTTCACCGCTTGATGATTATTTTTGCAAAAGATGTTTACAATTAATCTTCTTACGTTGGTCTGCGTCTATTATAACTTTTCTATCGGACAAGTGTAAAGGACATTTACATGCACCCCTGTGGATAACTTTTCGAGGGG
Organism: uncultured Candidatus Saccharibacteria bacterium; assembly: GCA_964543595.1. Classification (GTDB taxonomy): domain Bacteria; phylum Patescibacteriota; class Minisyncoccia; order Phycocordibacterales; family GWA1-40-21; genus CAIJXO01. The sequence continues at coordinate 2,189 of CAZIYU010000002.1, forward strand.
CGTCTGTTACAGTCAATAAGAATAATATCCTTAATACATAAGGCTATTATCTCTTAATTAAAATTTAAATAATTCCCCAATGGAGATTCCAAGTGCTTTTGATATTTTTTCAATATTTACTAATGAAACATTTCTCTCGCCTCTCTCTACACCTCCAATATATGTTCGATCTAATCCAGACTTGTAAGCTAAAGACATCTGGGATGTGACACCTTTCTCTAAGCGTATCTTACGAACGGTCTTTCCAAACTTTTTTAGAATTTCTTTATTTTTAGTCACCTAATAAGAATATAGAAATGCCGACTATAAGGCGACGGACTTTGAGTATCACTATTTTTATGCTATCTTGTATATATAGATACTTAAAGTCATCAGGAATGAAAGAAAAAGTTAGGGCAAAAAATAATAGAACAACATTTGTAACCAAAGAAGAGATTTTACATTTTAAAAAGAAACTCTTAGAGATAGATAGTGTGACTAATGATAATTATAAAAACAAGACAATACATGGCGAGATCAATCAGGTAGCACAAAGACTACCAAAAAACTTCGTCGATTTATTATTTATTGACCCACCTTATAATTTAAATAAGGATTTTGGAAATAATAAATTTAAAATCAAGAAAGACGATAACTACGAAAAAATCTTTGAACAATGGTTACTTCTACTACTCCACACCCTTAAAAATAATGCGTCCATATATGTTTGTTGTGACTGGAAAAGCTCTCCAATGATTTATAATGTTTTAAATAAATACCTAAAAGTAAGAAATAGAATAACATGGGAACGAGAAAAAGGACGTGGTGCTTTAAGTAACTGGAAAAACTGCTCGGAGGATATTTGGTTTGCGACTATTTCAGATAATTACAAATTTAATGTTGATGCAGTAAAACTTAAGAAAAAAGTTCTTGCTCCTTACAGAGAAGATGGAGTAGCAAAGGACTGGACCGAAGGGGATGGAGGAAAATTTAGATTAACACATCCATCAAACTTTTGGACAGATATAACTATTCCATTTTGGTCAATGCCAGAAAATACCGACCATCCAACACAAAAACCTGAAAAATTAATTGCTAAAATCATTTTAGCCTCAACAAATAAAGGTAATGTTGTTCTTGACCCATTTTTAGGTTCAGGGACAACTTCTGTTGTCGCAAAAAAATTAAACAGAAATTATGTTGGGATTGAAATGAACGAAGAATTTTGTTGCTTGGCGGAAAAGAGACTTATGCTAGCTGACAGAGAACCGAGTATTCAAGGATATACTGGTGGGGTATTTTGGGAAAGGAACTCATTAAATATTCAGGCTGATGATAAGAAAAAGATACTGTCCTCAAAAAAAATTATAAAAATAAAAACAAATGAAGCAAGACTTTTTTAGCCAAGGCAAAAATAAAGAAATTGAGAAAAAAATTAAGGATTTTCTTAATAATCAGAATGATTTGCTTAGTATTAGCACAGCAAATAGCCCCAGAGCGGTTGGTGATGCTATACAGGAAATTCTAGAAGATAATTTTGATAAGTTTATCTCTACAGAGGGGAAAAATTTTAATTCAAGTTTCGCCAGACGAGCAATGGCTGATTTAGCTTTTGAAGATAATAATGGTAATTACTATATTATAGACGTAAAAACACACAGACTGGATACAAAATTTAATATGCCCAATCTCACTTCAGTAGAGCGCCTTTCTCGATTTTACGAAGACGATAATAATAATTTCACAATTCTCTTAATTTCATACTTAATTAAAAATGGTATTCTTGTTGTTGAGAATGTGTGCTTTGTGCCAATCGAATATTTATCATGGGAATGTCTGACAATTGGTGCATTAGGTTGGGGACAAATTCAAATCACAAACTCTAATAATATAATTATTAAAGAAAATCTTACAAGAAGATCTTGGATGCTTGAACTTTGCGACACAATGCTGGAATTCTATCCACGAGAAATCTTAAAAACCAACAAGAGGATACAAAAATTTGAACAAATAAAACAGTTTTGGCTTGCTAAAGAATCAAATTAATATTTACCTAACCACAACACCAAGTTCACCATGGTGAACTTTAAAATTAACTAGATCTTTTTTTCCTTGACCGCCACCACCTAGGTGCTATACTTATAGTGTACTTCTATTCATCCGAATCGGGGTACAAATGAGAGTTGGACCTTTGTCTTCTCTCCGTCCGGTATTGTGATTCAGATACTTATGTATCGCCCGACGTTAAACAAATTCACCCGTTCTTTCTCTTTTCTCACTGTTCTTTCGTTTCATGTTGTCTATCCTCGGATACACAACACGAAACATCCGCAAGCACCACTCTGGTGCTTGTTTTTTTAAAAATAAACTTTATACTTTATATGTGAGATTTTATTAGATAAATATTTTATAAACTTATGAATAAAAATGAAGGGTGGTCCCCAGAACACCAGGGAAATGATGTTGAAGAAGCTTATGCTTCAATTTTTGGACGGGGGAAGAATGGTGGTTTTGATGATCATGGATTAGATGTGGCAACAGGGGATGTAGAAATACCATTTATTCAAGTCAAGTCATCTGTCGATGGCGCAAAGGCTTTTTTAGCTAAATCAATAAGGCTTCATAAATTTATTCCTATTGCCTTAGGCGACCCTGGGGAAAAAGAAGAGATGCTTGAATCATTAAAAAAATTTGGTGGTTGGGTCGGACCTGATATTCCAAACAGAGAGAAAATATTACAAGGTATTGCAGGAGTTAGGGAATTATGTTATAGTGTCTAAGGAAGTAACTTCAAAATAATCAGTCGAGAAAGGAGTATAAAGATGAGTAAAGACAAGGAAATCCTTGGTATTTTGCTTAAAACCATCACCAGTCGTGATGGTGAGCCAAGAGTCAGGCAAATACAAACCGAAGTCAAAAAAAGGGCTTTTGGTGCACTCGATCGCGAAGTAATTTGCCAGATTCTCGCATTGGAGCGCCCATTTCGGCGCTTCATGTTTTTGGTTCTTTGTCCAAGTTACATTGTTCCTTATCTGATTAGGATTCGGGAGCGCGCTGTGGCGCCCTCGACATCCTGAAGACCCGCCTAGTATAGATACTAGTGCGGGTTTTCTTTTTTTTATTTCAACTCCAGCCACACCGGAGCATGATCAGAACCTAACATATTATCTAGAATATCGGCTTTTTTGAGGCGGGGGAGGAGATCAGGGGAGATGAAAAAGTAATCCAAACGCCAGCCCACATTACGATCGCGAGCAAAAGTTTTCATATCCCACCAACTATATTTAATTTCTTTGGGATGTAAGTAACGAAAGGTATCAATATAACCAGTTTTTACCACTTTATCCAACCAATCTCTTTCAATCCGTAAAAAACCCGTATGATTTTCATTGGCTTTTGGTCGAGCAATGTCAATTTCATTATGCGCTGTATTCACATCACCGGTAAAAATAATTTGTTTACCTGACTTTCTTAATTTTTCAATAAATTTCAAGAACTGATCATAGAATTCTAGTTTATATTTCAAGCGTGCTGGATCCTCACCACCATTAGGAAAATA
>CAZIYU010000002.1:5826-22857 GCA_964543595.1 uncultured Candidatus Saccharibacteria bacterium
AAACTTTCTTTAACATAGATCGCGACACCAGAATATCCTTTACGCATCTTGGAGTGGTCAAAATAAGCATGATAATTTTTAGGATTTCTAACAGCCTCTGGTAATTGATCGGGATGAGCCTTAGTTTCCTGTAAACAAAAAACATCTGGCTTTAATTTTAAAACACTATCAAAAGCGCCTTTTTTATAGAAAGCCCGTAGTCCGTTCACGTTCCAAGATAAAAGTTTCATGTTCCGCTATTTAATCAAATGAAACCAATTACCAATCACTGGCAATGGTTTAGTTTCATTCTTTGATGCGTTGATGATACCTAAAATGACTAAAATAATCATCAGTAAATTCCAAATATTGGAAATCATATAGAATCTCCAACCAAAAAGACTGCTTAATATGACGCTACCAATTATTGCCACAATGAAAAGTCCCAAACCCTGATTCACATGATAATTTAAGAATGATGAACGATTTTTGACAGCCAGTAGAGGCACAAAAAATAAAATATAAGCAATCATGGCCATATTTTTATCATTGTCCGCTTTGTTAGTAACTTTTTCCGCCTCAGGTGTTGGTGGGGGAGTTGGCGCACTTTGTGTGTTTTGATTTGTGTTATTTTCGTTTTCCATATTTTTTTTAAAATTACGTGTCCCGCATAGCTAATTTTTATTAGCGTAGTGGGAAAATTAATAAGACTTCTAGTATAGCACCCGGTAGTAGATTTTGCCATCAAAAAATCTAAGGATTTTTCATAAAATCCAATGGCAAAATTCACTACCGGGTAGCATAGACCACCCCGGTATAGTAATACCACCCCTCCTTAGAAAAGGCGGGGATTAAGAACGATTATGAAACTTTTTATGGATATCGCGGAGGTGTTTGTCGGTAACGTGGGTGTAAATTTGGGTGGTGGCGATATTGGCGTGACCGAGCATAGCTTGAACCGAACGAATATCGGCACCATTAGAGAGCAAATCCGTGGCGAAACAGTGCCTTATTACATGGGGAGTCACCTTTTTAGTAATACCGGCAATGGTAGCATAGCGTTTTACAATGCGTTCGATGGTACGGTGATCTAAACCTTTATTTATAGCATTTCCCGAGGTCAGACCATTTTTCCGATTTAAGGTCTGACCTCGGGAAAGATCAGAGACCGGGACAAACAGGGCGTCGGACATATCTTTACGAAGAGCTAAATATTCTTTTACGGCTTTTTTAGCTTCATCGGACAGAAAAACTACGCGCACTTTATTACCTTTTCCGCGAATAGAAAACTCATCCAAATTTAAATCCAAATCATTACCAAGGGAGCAAAGTTCAGCCACACGCAAACCAGTGGAAAAAAGCAATTCCAAAATGGCTTTGTCCCGCGCCTGGCGTTCCGGATTAGTTTCTTTATTCGGCGCCTCCAATAGTCTCTGTAATTCGGCTTGAGAAATAGTATCGATGGATCGTTCACTAACTTTAGCTAATTCAATATTGTCCGCAGGTAGGGAAGTAATACCCCGCCGAGTCAGAAATTTGAGAAAAGTTCGTAAAGCAATTAAATAATAATTCTGGGTTTTTTTACTCATAGTGCCGCCAGCAGAGGGAGCTTGTCCAAATAAATGATAGGCCTTGGCACCAGGTCGACGATTCAACCAGAGGCGAAATTCCCGCACTTTTTCATTGGTAATATCCTTTGGCCCTTTGATTTTGGCCTGATCAATAAAAAGAGATAAATAGCGGTCATAACTGACCACGGTTTTTACGGCTCGCCCCTTTTCGATTTCAATATATTCTAGAAATTGAGTTTTAAGTTCAGTAATATTATTACTCATATAAACCTATTATACCATGTCGCACAATAATTATAGCACTTTTACATGAAATATTATATAATAAGCCCATTATTAATAATTAATTAAAAAAATGAGCATGGAAAACCCCACACAAAATGAAATAATAGAGAAGGAATCACTAGAAAAGACGATGCTTAATGTTCCAGCGGGCCAAGAATGGGTAGTAAAACAACTATTAAAATGTCGTGTGATTGTAGAAAATGGAGGTAAATTAACAGTGACTGAAATGGCCGCAAAAAATGATATTATTGTTAAAGAAGGGGGCGAGCTTCAAATCACCGGTGAGGATTTAAAGAATAGTATTATCAGAGACAAAAAAAATGACGAGCAAGAAGTAGCGATAAAATCTGTTCCAGAAATATTACAAGAAAAAATAGAAGTAGGTGAAGAAGAAAAGCAAAAAATACTATTTACAATAGGGATTGATGAAAAAACGATGAAAAATAATATCCGATACAATGCTTTCTTAACAAGTGGGGATGTGAAAGTATTAGCAACAGACAAAGTTTTGGAAATAATGGGAAATGACCCTACTCACATACTATCACCAGAGGAAGAAAAGATTATGCGTAACTACATTAAGGAGATTAACTTTTTAACCCAACTTCGAAAAGAAGCTGGACTAGCTTAAAAAAAATGACAAACCCAGAAAAATTTCCCAGCACCCCTGAGTCTGATCCAAAATTAGTTGAAAATGTTAGCACAATAAAACATAATCTTGAATTACTACAAGGGTTAAACAATATTTCTCTTCTCCAGGGATTAAATAGTCCAATGAGCTTAGATAATACCGTTTCGCTTTTTAGAGGACTGAGAGATAGCTTAGAGGAAATATCAAAGGTTAAACCAGAATTTAGTCAACAAATAAATTCTTTACTTGAAGAATCAGGAATTAATTATATTGTTGAATCTGGTGAGAAAACAGGTGAAGTTCTTCATTCTATCTCGACTGGAACAGAAGAAATAGAAGGAGAGAAGAATAAACGACTACTTGATTTTGGGAAAAAAATAATGAAAATATTACCAGAGGTCCTTAAGCAGGTAGAAACCTTTTTAAAACTATCGCAATTAATAATGTTATTAGTATAATAAATATGGAAAATACAAATATTAACAATATGGAGCAACAGAAAACAGCTGAACAAATTACTGCCGAAATAGCAGCCGCTAGTAGTATTGATGAAATAATCCAAATTATAGATAATGCTGGCGTTCTAAAAGGCAGTGATGGGGAAACTATAGATTCAGAAAAATTAAAAGACTATATTAAAAATGCTGAACTAAGTGTATCTCGTAATACATCTGAATCAACCATACTTACTAAAATTTGCCTTAGAGGAATAACTAGAAATTATGGCTTGCGGGAAAAAGTTAAAGAATTGCTTGGTATTAAATAATACCCCTTGCATTTTTGGGAGATATGTGCTAGTATCCCTGCATGCTTACAAAAACAAAGAAAACAAAGGTTATCAAGGAAGTGGCCGCACATGACACCGATACCGGTTCAACCGAAGTTCAGGTGGCTGTTTTGACTAAGAGAATTGATGAATTAGCCTTGCATTTAAAGAAGAATCCGAAGGATAATCACTCCCGCCGAGGTTTACTTGGTATGGTAGCTGATCGCCGAACTCATCTTAAATATTTAGAAAAGAAAGCGCCAAAGCGTTATTCTGCTCTGGTTAAGAAGTTAGGATTATAATTTTCTCTTTTTAATATGCTACAATGTAAGCACGGTCGATGCTTTTTTAGTATTTATTAGTCAATTACATTAGTATTATTAGTAATTCGTATATTAGTATTTTAATATGTTAATAAAACATAAAGATCAAAGAGTTGGTATTTTTATAGATACACAAAATATTTACCATTGCGCCAAGAATTTATATGGAGCAAAAGTAAATTTTGCTCAAGTGGTAAAAGATGCTTTAGCTAATCGCTCATTAATCAGAGCCATTGCTTATGTCATTACTACCGAAAGCGGTGATGAAAAAGGTTTTTTTGAAGCGTTGACCAAAGCGGGGATTGAGACCAAAACCAAAAATTTACAAATATTTGCTGGTGGCCAGAAAAAGGCCGACTGGGATGTGGGACTCGCTGTGGACGCCATTAAAATGGCCCCCAAGCTTGATACTGTTATCATTGTTTCCGGTGACGGAGACTTTGTTCCGCTCGTAGAATACTTAAAAATGAATGAGGGTTGCCAGGTGGAAGCCGTTTGTTTTGGTAAATCCACTTCTGCTAAATTGATAGAGGTAGTAGATGGTTTCACCGATTTAGATGAAAATAATCGCAAGTATTTGCTGGGCACGGTGGGGAGGAGGTAAAAGATAGTATGGGCATATAGTATAAGTATGAGTATAAAAAAACACTGCCAAACTGGTGGTGTTTTTTCTTGCTAAATTATTCTCATATGTTAATCTAAAAAAGGAAAAGAACAACTAACAACGAGGAGGTAAAAGATGCCAAGACATGACGGAATTGATGAACTGTTTTGTCGCCGGTCATGGGAGACGACGACAAATACCGTCCACCCACTCAATCGACCAACGAACGGAGTCAAAAATTTCAGCCAACAACAAAGGGCAGTAACGGCCAGAAAAATCGCTTTCCAAAGGATTCGAACGGCCTTGGCAAAAGTAGGTCACTGACCAATGTGACGGTATAACGCTAAACAGGGGGTCGGGGATACAACATCCCCGACCTATTTTTTTATTTGATTTTATGCTAATCTAATTTTATTAGTTTATAAGCGATTTGCCTTCAAATATGCAGTTTGTCTGCCATAGGCAGGTGATCTGAAATTTGATGGTGAGTCTAATTAGTAATTTTCATCAAGGAGAGACCTTCCAAAGCTAAGGACTCACCTTTATGAAAATTACAAAAAATATGAAGAAGAAAGAGTTTTCGATGGAGCTTAATGGTAAAAAGTTGAGTGCGGAGTTTAGTGATTTAGTAGAGAATGCACACGGGTCTTGTTTATTAAAATACGGTAACACCACTATTTTAGCGACTGCCGTAATAAGTAAGGAGGAAATAAGTAAAGATTATTTGCCTTTAACGGTGGATTATGAGGAAAAGTTTTACGCTTCTGGTCAAATTTTAGGTAGCCGTTTTATGAAAAGGGAGGGCAAGCCATCCGATGAAGCTATTTTATCCGGCCGAGTGGTGGACCGAACAATCCGTCCGCTCTTTGACCAATGGATCAGACGGGAAATGCAAGTGGTTATCACTATTCTTTCCATTGAGGAAGATGATCCCGATGTCTTAGCCGTGATTGCGGCCTCTTTAGCCCTGGGCGTATCAAAAATCCCTTTCCACGGACCAGTGTCCGCTATCCGAATTGGTAAGCATAAATCTGATGGTTTTGAAGTAAACCCCACCTATACCGAAAGAGAAAATGAAAATTATGAAATTGATTTAATCGCCTGCGGTCAGGATGGAAATATCAATATGATTGAATTGGGTGGCGATGAAGCTCAAGAAAGTGTCATTGTGGACGCTATGAAGAAAGCGTCTGAAGAAATAGAGAAAGTAAATGCTTGGCAGAAAACTGTCATAGCAGAAATTGGTGTACCTAAAATTGATTTACCCGAACCAGCTATGCCAGAAGAAATTACTAATCTTTTTGCTAGTGACATTGAGCCAAAATTGGAGAGCTATATAATGAGTGGTATTCCTGGTGGTTCAAAAATAGGGGAGATAATGGATATCTGGATGAACTTGGCTAAAGAAAAATACCCAGAAATAAAATCTTCTTTTGCCGAACATCTTTTTGAGAAAAAAGTAGATGCCTTGATTCACGAGCAAGTGTTGAAAAATAATAAACGTGCCGACGGCCGAAAAATTGATGAAATTAGACCTTTATTTGCCCAAGCGGGTGGAATCTCACCAATTCTTCATGGCTCTGGAATATTCTATCGCGGAGGAACACATATTCTAACTGCCTTAACTTTAGGCGGACCAACTGATGCCCAAGTAATTAATGGTATGGAAGAAAGCACCGAGGCAAAAAGATTTATGCATCATTATAATTTTCCACCATATTCAACTGGTGAAACTGGAAAAATGGGTGGAACAAATAGAAGAATGATTGGTCACGGCGCTCTCGCCGAAAAAGCTTTATTACCGATAATTCCTAAAAATGCCGATTTTCCTTATACCATTCGTTTGGTGTCAGAAGCGATGTCTTCCAATGGTTCGACTTCTATGGGTTCAGTTTGTGCTTCAACTATTGCTTTGATGGATGGTGGGGTGCCGATTAAATCTCCAGTCGCTGGTATTGCTTCTGGTTTAATGATGGATGATAAAGGAAATTATAAAGTGCTAACCGATATTCAAGGACCAGAAGATCATTATGGGGATATGGATTTCAAAGTAGCGGGCACAAAAAATGGTGTCACGGCCATTCAAATGGATGTGAAAGTAGCTGGAGTGCCGATTCCGGCTTTGGCGGAAGCTTTTGAAAAAGCTAAAATCGCTCGCTTAAAAATCCTAGACGTTATATTAGCGGAAATTCCAGAATTTAGAAAAGATATTTCGGTGAATGCCCCAAAAATATTAGTCTTGAAAATCCGACCAGATCAAATTGGCGGCGTAATTGGTTCTGGTGGAAAAGTTATAAAAGAAATTAAAGAAAAGACTGGTGCTGATATTGATATTGAAGATGATGGGACCGTTTATTGTACTGGGAAAAATGGTTCCGCCGAAAAAGCCAAAGCCGTCATTGAAGCCTTAACTCATGAATATAAACCAGGTGAAAGATATGAGGGGGAAGTAACCAAGGTGGCGGATTTCGGGGCTTTTGTCCGACTCCAAGGTGATACCGAGGGTTTGGTTCATGTCTCTGAAATCGCACCCTTCCGTGTAGATAATGTAGCCACAATTTTGAAACCGGGTGATAAAGTGCCGGTCATAGTAAAGGAAGTGGACAATGACCGAGGACGCATCAGCCTCTCCATTAAATTAGCCGATCCCGACTGGGCAAAAAGAAAGATGGGAAAGTAAAATGTAAATTTTAAATCAGCCTCGCGACTAGAAGGTCGCGAGGCTGATTTTTTATGCTATAATATTCTCAAATGCCTCCGACTGATCCTATCAAAACAAAATTAGACCCTGTCTTCACTGGGCAAAAACCAGAGACCGAGGCTGCGCCTGCCACGGCCTATAATGTCCTGGCTAATCAAAAATATGTTCCCAATCAAGATCCTATTTCAGTCACTTTGAATACGCCAAATAATCAAACGGTCAATCCAAAGTCCATGGTCCGAACCTATAAAAGTGATTTAGAGTCGGCTATTATGGCGAATCATATTTCTTCCATTAATATTGCTATGGCCGAGAATGAAAAAATGCGCAATAAAATAAAAGACGGCGAAGAAGTAGCCGTGCCAACTAGTAATTATTCCAAAAGTAAAATAATAATCTTAATTAGTTTCATTTTACTTTTTGCTGGCGGACTCGGCTTATCAATCGCTTTTCTAATTAATCAAAATAATCCAAGCACCGTAAATCCAACAACGGAAATACCCTCTCTCATCACGACAGAATATCGGGATGAATTAAATACCAATATTGTGGCCAGTGATAAATTCCTTATTACTCTCTCCGGTAAATTAAATGACATTCAGATTCCGACCAATAGTATGTATAATACTTTGATTACTGCCGGCGCCAATTCGTCAAAACAGTTAATCAGTTCTACAGTTTTTGTCTCCTTAGCAAAATTTAAAATGCCAGACTTGATGAAGCGTTCATTATTACCAGATTATATGGTCGGTATGTATTCCTTCGGTAAAAATATACCTTTTATTATTTTTAAAACTTCCTCTTTTGAAAATACCTATCCAGCAATGCTGACTTGGGAAAAAGATTTGGAACAGGATTTGAAAGTTCTCTTTCGTTTGACCGGTTATGCCGAGAGTGGGGGTATCGCCGCCGCCCTAACGCCAACGACGGCTAAAAGCTTTGAAGATAGTGTGATTATTAATAAAGATGTCCGCCAGCTCCGGAACGACGCCGGTCAAATAATATTACTCTATGGAATAGTCGATAGAGAAACGGTAATTATTACCACCAGTGACGCCGCCTTCAAGGAAATAATCAATCGCCTCAATGCCGAAAAAAGCTTGAAGAGATAGATTATTATGCTATTATACATATATGGAAACAAATAAATACAAAAAGTTATTAGAGGAGGAGAAAGCTAAGTTATTAAAAGAGCTAGCAAGTATTGGTAAGAAAGATACAGCCGAGGATAATAGTTGGGAAGCGGTATCCACCGATCTGGATTCCGATTCAGCTGATGAAAATGAAACAGCTGATGAAATGGAAAGCTTGGATGAAAACAAAGCGATCCTTGATCAGTTAGAAATTCAATTATTACAAGTGGAAAGTGCTTTGGGTAAAATAGAATCCGGCACTTATGGTAAATGCAATGTCTGTGGTGCCGAAATTCCCGAAGAACGCCTCAATGCCAACCCTGCCTCTTTAACTTGTATTGAGCACACCAAGTAAATAATGAAGGAATTAATCTCAATCCCCAATGAGACGATAATCAGTCGCATTTTTTATATTCGTGGCAAGAAAGTAATGTTTGACAGTGATTTGGCAAAGATGTACGGAGTAGAGACTAAAAATCTTAACAAGGCTGTAAAAAGAAACATAGACAGGTTTCCAAACGACTTTATGTTTCAATTAAATAAATTAGAGGCCTATAACTTGAGGTTCCAAATTGGCACCTCAAGTTTAGATGAACGTTCAAGGTTCCAAATTGGCACCTTGAACAGAGGTCAAAATATCAAGTATTTACCATATGTTTTCACCGAAGAAGGAGTAGCAATGCTTTCCAGTGTGCTAAACAGCAAGAAAGCGATTCAAGTAAATATTCAAATTATCAGAACTTTCAAAAAGTTGCGAGAAATTTTGTCCGAAAATAAAAAACTAGCAGAACGATTAGAAAAATTAGAAAAGAAATATGATTCCAAAATCTCTGTTATTTTTGATGTCCTTAAATCCCTCATGACGGATAAATCAAAACCAAAATCCGAAACTGGTTTTAAGATAAAATAGTCTATTCTCTGAATTAACCTTATATTTCCTAACGCGACAATCGACTGTCCTGTTGCATAATGTGTAAATAAGCAAGCTATAGCTTTCTTATTTACACATACAAATTAGATAAAAATTCCTAAATCAAAAAGTCATAACAAATCCTTGCTTATTTCGCTGGGGGGGGTAAAATTGATATACGGTCAGTTTATTAATTATTATCATATTAAATGAAAAAATATATTATCTCCATCTTGGTCGCTTCAGTATTTTTAATGGGAGCACCTTTTGTTGTGCCAAAGGCTTCAGCTTCTGATATGTCAGTTAGAGATTTTATTAATCTCCTAATTATTATTGGGGTAATTTCTCCCGATAAAATACCAGCTGTAAATGCTTATTTGGCGACCTTAAATAATCCGGCTACTCCATCAGTCCAACTAACTAATACGCTTATTCCTTCAACTACTTTTATGAATTTTAATATTGTTCAAGGTTCAGCTAATCCTCAGCCAACCTCTTTTGTTTTGACAAATGCGTCTTCCGCTATGATTAATTTTACAATTAGTGTTCCAAATCAGCCGGCGTGGCTTAATACTGGTTATAATACCCAAATGATGTCTGTGAATGCTGGTGGAGTCATAGGCATTGGCGTATCAGTTGACGCTTCTAAAATTAATAGTCCGGGCACTTACACAACAAATTTAATTTTCACCGGTAATTTTCCTAATTCACCAATCACGGTTCCAATAACACTTGCAGTTTCATCATCAGCTTCTCAACCAGTTTCTGTTATTTCTCCCAACGGTGGCGAAACCATCACTGCCGGTCAAACATATCAGATTGTTTGGAATACAAATGATATTTCATCATCACAAGATATGCAAATAACTTTGGTGAATTCTAATACTGGTGAATTAGCAAAAATAACCTCTGGTTGTATTGAACAAGGTGTTGTCGCACCAATACCATCTGGTGAACAAAGTGCCAGATATTTATTAGGTAATTGTTCCGGTCTTAATTCCCCAGTAAAAAACACAGGCTCTTATACTTGGTCTGTGCCGGCAAATTTACCGGCTGGTTCACATTATTACATTTATGTTGGAGAGTCAAAAATTATGGGTGATAGTGATTTCAGCGATAACCATTTTACAGTTGTTGCCCCGGCAAATACCACTCTGCCGTCCATTAATTTAATGACTCCAACTCAAGGATCAGCTGGCACGGTAGTCACGATTTCTGGAACCAATCTTTCCGGTGCTTCTAGTGTGGAATTCTATGCCGCCGGAAGCCAATTTATGGGTTCTCTTCCTCCTTCCTCTGTTTCCCCAAATTCTCTAACTTTCACTATCAGCGGTCTCTTTGCGGCTAATATGACGCCTGGCTTATACCAAGTTGGTGTAGTAACCAATGCCTGTGCCGGTGGTTGCGACAGTAACCGAATCGGATTCACACTAACTTCACCTGTAACTCAGTCCACCGCTACGATTCTCACATCCACACAAGTCACAAATACTACACCATATATAATAGGCACAGCTAGTGGAGTAACTCAAATTGGAATTGTTCTAGTTGGTCAATCTGGCGATAAAATATATGGAAGTGGCCTAATTCCAATTATTAATGGAAATTGGTCAGTTAACATATCACCCCCACTTAGCTTGGGTCAATATAAAATCAACGTTTATGACGTAAATAATTATTTATTAACAAGCAAACCCTTGGAAATTATTTCATTAGCTCCAACATGCTCAATTACATCTGATAAGACATCGTATACTTTAGACGATACTATTGTATTCTCTTGGACAAGTCAAAATGCTACATACGCTACATTCTGGCAAGATGATTCAGGTAAAGATCATCTGAATTTACCTGGTGATAAACTAAATATTAGTGGTTCACAATCAGTTACTGCAAATGTTATTGGTAATCCATCTGCTAAACTTCTGATTTACAATGCTAATAATAATAACTCTTGTAGTATAACCATTCCTGTAAATTAATCGCTGAAAGAAAGTTAACAAGTATGTTATACTAACTCGCATGGGATTTGCTAAAACATACAGCGCGCAACCGAGCGTCTTGGGGGCGCGGATTATTGATGTGGAAGTGGATATTTCCAAGGGTTTAAATAATTTAACTATTGTGGGTCTAGGGGATAAGTCAGTGGGCGAAAGCCGAGATCGAATTTCTGGAGCGATTAAAAATTCTGGCTATAAATCACCTAAACAATGCAATCAAAAAGTAGTGATTTCCTTGGCCCCGGCCGATTTTAAAAAAGAAGGGCCAGTTTTTGATTTAGCCATGGCCATTGCCTATCTAACAGCCAATGAAGAAATCTTTTTCAATTCTAAAGGTAAAATCTTTCTGGGCGAGTTATCACTAGACGGAAATTTAAGAAAAATTAGTGGTGTTTTACCAGCCGTCGCCGAAGCCAAGCGTAAAGGCTTTACAGAAATTTATTTACCAAAAGAAAATGCTCGCGAAGCGGCTCTGATTTCTGATATTCTAATTTTTGGGGCTGAAACCTTGGATGAAGTTATTAATCATTTAACTTTAGATAATGGTACCAATGATACCAGTGATGATCCAGAATGTTTTGAAGCTGACGAAGGCTTGAAAAATCGTTTCCATAAAAATATTAAAAAGATTTCTCATCAACCAAAGACAAAAATAGAATATCCCGATGCAGAAAATGAAATTGATTTTGTCGACGTCGTCGGCCAGGAGAGTGCTAAAAGGGGATTGGAGATTGCCGCTGCGGGTGGGCATAATATTGCTATGTACGGCCCGCCAGGAACAGGAAAAACCATGCTTGCTAAGGCCTTCTCTGGTATTTTGCCCCCCTTATCTTTTGAGGAAATTATTGAGATTACCGGTATCCATTCAGTGGCCGGTACATTACGTGGCGACCTAGTTAGCACACCACCAGTTCGCGCTCCACATCATACGGCCTCCTATGTATCACTGGTCGGTGGGGGAACTATACCAAAACCCGGCGAAGTTACCTTAGCCCACCGTGGTGTTTTATTTCTAGATGAATTTCCAGAATTTGAGAAAAAAGTCTTGGAAACCTTACGACAACCATTGGAAGAAAGAGAAATTAGTATTTCCCGCGCTCGTGGTTCCATCACTTTCCCGGCTAATTTTATTTTAATTGCTGCTATGAATCCCTGTCCCTGTGGTAATCACGGTTCCAAAACTAAGGAGTGTATTTGTCGAGCGGTGGATTTATTAAAATATCAAAGAAAATTATCCGGTCCGATTATGGATCGAATTGATATGTGGGTGGAAGTCTCCCAAATTAATCATGCCGATTTATCCGGCCGAAAAAGTGATAATCAAATAAAATCCAATCCGAAAATTCGTGGGCGAATTGCCAAAGCCCGACTAATGCAAAAAGAAAGATTTGCCAATTTAAGACGCCCTATTAAGACCAATAGTGATATGAATTCCAAAGATATTTCCAATCTCATTGAATTATCTAAAGAAGTAAAAGAAGTATTGGATCGGAGCGCAATTAAATTGGATCTATCGGCCCGCGCCTATCATCGAGTCATAAAATTAGCCCGCACCATTGCGGACCTGGAACAAAAACTGGAAATAGAACTACCCCATATCTTAGAAGCCTTGCAATATCGACCAAAAAATTAAATTCGTTCCTTGTCTCTCTTTAAATTATCTAAATCTTTTTCTTTTAAAGTTTTGTCACTATTTAACTTAGCTAAATCCATTGTCGCTTTTTGTAAATCCCTCTCCAAACCTTCAACCGCTCTTTTTTTGAATATTAATTCCAATTTTTTATTTTCAATTTCTCTTTTTTCAACTTGAACCGTCCGCCCAACTCTAGTCTTTTTACCAGTCACATCATCCAACTCAACCTGTAGTTGTTTGATCTTTGTTTCTAAATCAGCTAAAGCAACTCTATTACTATTTAATTTTTGCTCCAAGGCTGATTTTTCTTTCTCTAAAAGACTTCTGGTGGCTTGAGCTTTCTCCAATTCAGCTTCGGAACTATAAGTCCGACTACTAACTGACTGAACATCGTCATTAAGATATTTTACTCCACCCTCAGCTTTTTTTATTTCTCCATCTATGAGATAGACACTTTTTTTAGCATCTTCTAATTTTCTTTTAATATCTTCCAGGGCTGTTTGTTTTGAATGCAAATCTAAAACTAAACGGTCAATCTCTCGTTTCCGATTCTCCATCTGTAACTGAATTTTGCTCCTCGCTTGCTGTTTTTGAGCTTCAATTCGTGCTTCACTCTCCTTCTTGGCTTCCTCAGCTAATGTTTGGGACTTATTTTTTGTTTGCTCAGCCAAAATCTGCGACCGAGTCTTTATTTGTTTAGAATTATTACCATATAACATTAAAATGGATTTTTAGCACCACGAATTTCAAAGTGTAAATGTGGACCAGTAGAGTTTCCGGAGTTTCCAGAGTAACCAATTAAATCACCTTTTTCCACTGTTTGACCAACGAGAACGAGTGTCCCCTGCATATGTCCATAGACAGTTTGTGTACCATTTGGATGTTGAATCTTCACATAGTTACCATAACCTCCATTCCAACCGGAATTTTTACTAATAATAATCCGGCCGCTAGCCGCCGCATAAAGAGGTGTGCCAACTGGCATACCATAATCCACCGCATTATAACCATGAATACCTTGAGTTTTATGTCCCCCAGTGAAAGGCTTCATATAATAACTTCCACTGACTGAGCCGGAAGAGGAAGGTGTAGCAGACCCTGACACAAAAGAAACTTGCCCATCAGGAATCAAGATTTCATCGCCAATGGATAAAGTATCAGTTATTTTTAAATTGTTAAAATTAGCAATTTCATTAATATCTCCATTATACTTTTTGGCAATGGTGACCAAGGTATCTCCTTTGACGACGGTGTGCATTACCCCAGATATAGGTAAAATATAGAGGGTTTGACCAGCCTTAAGAACAGAATTTTTATTTAAATTGTTATACCAAAGGATGGTATTGACTGAAACTCCAAACATTTCCGCAATCTTAGAATATGAATCACCATCTCGCACCAGATAAGTCATAATGGAACCACCAGAACTTTCTACTTCACAAGAGATACCACTAGAAGGCCCGGAAGGGGATAATAACGATCCATCATTATCAACTATCAATACATCTGAGCAATTATCAGCAAATGGGTCAATATTAAGAGCGGCCTCTGGTAGAGGCATATTTTGTGAACTGGCTTCAATAACGGTTTCCGTTTGAGCTAAAGCATCCTGACCAGTAAAAATACTGATTACCGAGGACCAGAGGCCAGCCTGGGTCACGTTCGGCATTATAATAAAAATAGGAATGATAAACAAAAGAAGCCGGCCTAAGGAAAGCTGAATAAACTTGTTTAATTTAGTATTTGATTTAAAATCCATAATCGAGGCAGCTGTAATTCAGAATAACGGTAACTATTGGGGAAAAGTCATAAAGACTGGTGAACTGCCTACCTATCTAGGTTAGCAAAAATAGAGCCTAAAATCAATAAAAAAACAAGACCCCTGTGGATATCTTATATCATTTTTTGGCTTAAAATAAGGACATTTAGACTATCTAAAGGAAGACAACTATGCTATGATGTGTCAATGAACGATAAAACGGAAGATAATAACTACCTAAAAGGATTGAATCCTGGACAGCAGGAGGCCGTTTTGCATATTCAAGGACCACTCCTAATTTTTGCCGGGGCGGGGGCGGGAAAAACCAAGACCATTACCCATCGAATAAGGCATCTAATCAAAAGCGGAATAGAACCAAAAAACATTTTAGCCATTACTTTTACTAATAAAGCGGCTAAAGAAATGCGGGATCGAATCCTAATGGCCATTGAGCAGGACAGGGGATTGGCAGGAGATTTTCCCAAAGAAAAACCTTTTATCAGTACCTTTCATTCACTAGGTGTGCATATTTTAAAAGAAAATAGCCGAGCCATCGGTCTAACCAGACACTTTTCCATTTTTGATAAGAGTGATTCACAAAAAACCGTTAAAGAAATTGTTCAAACTATGGGTTTAGACCCCAAACAACATGCACCAAATAAAATCCTGAATATTATTTCTCGAGAAAAAGGAAATTTAAAAAACGCTGAAGACTTTGCTGAATCAATTCGCGGTCCTGCCCGCCCTTCGGGAGCAGGCGGGGAAAACTCCACCACCTATCATGAATTAATTTCCCGGATCTGGATGGAATATGAAAAAAAATTAAAAGCTGAAAAGGCTCTAGACTTTGATGATTTATTGCTTAAGACTTATAAATTATTAAAATCTGATAAAGAAGTTCGGGAAAAATATCAAAATATTTGGCAATACATTCATATCGATGAATATCAGGATACTAATAAAGTGCAGTATATGATGGTCAAACTGCTAGCAGAAAAACATCAAAATCTTTGCGTGGTGGGGGATATTGATCAGAATATTTACAGCTGGCGTGGAGCGGATATAAAAAATATTATGAATTTTGAA
Source organism: uncultured Candidatus Saccharibacteria bacterium (assembly GCA_964543595.1). GTDB lineage: Bacteria > Patescibacteriota > Minisyncoccia > Phycocordibacterales > GWA1-40-21 > CAIJXO01. Next base: position 21,208 of record CAZIYU010000002.1, read on the forward strand.
AAAGATTATCCGAAAGCAAAAATAGTTTTACTGGAAGAAAATTATCGCTCCACCCAGAATATTCTAGCCGTAGCTAATAGTATTATTAAAAAAAATGTAAATCGCGTGGAAAAAAATCTTTTTACTAAAAATATTGAGGGTGAAAAAATTTCTCTCTATGCCGGCTATAATGAAAGCGAAGAAGCCCATTATATTGCCAATAAAGCTAAAGAATTAATCGCTACTGGAATCTCGCCGAGAGAAATCGCTGTTTTATATCGGGCTAATTTCCAAAGCCGAGCGCTAGAAGATGCCTTTTTAACTAAAAGTGTGCCTTATCAAGTTCTGGGCACAAAATTCTTTGAGCGAAAGGAGGTAAAAGATATTATCGCTTTCGTTCGAGCCGGATTGAATCCGGACAGTCTAACGGATATTAAGAGAATTATAAATGTCCCGACTCGCGGGATAGGTAAGGTGACTATTCTTAAAATATTTTCAAACCAAAAGGAAGAAATACCGGCGGGGACTAGAATAAAAGTGGATCATTTTTTTAAACTACTAGAAAAAATAAGAGAAATTGCCTTAGAAAAAAAACCATCGGAAGTCATAAAATTTGTCCTGCAGGAAAGTGGGATAGAAAAAGAATTAAGGGATGGTAATGATGAGGATAAGGAAAGATTGGAAAATATGCGGGAATTAGCCACTTTGGCGGTAAAATATGATCATTTACCCATTGGTGAAGGAATAGAAAAACTAATTGAAGAAGCAGCCCTAGCCACCGATCAAGACAGCCTAGACCTGCCCGCCCTCGGAAGGGAGCAGGCGGGAAAAAATGAAAATGCGGTAAAATTAATGACCGTCCATGCCTCTAAAGGTCTGGAATTTGATTATGTCTTTATTACTGGCCTGGAAGAAGATTTATTTCCGCATCAAAAAATGGGAAGTATAAAAAACAAAGAGGATGGGGAAGAGGAAAGGCGTTTATTTTATGTTGCCCTTACTCGCGCTCGGAAAAAAGTCTTTCTAACCTATGCCAATACCAGGACGATTTTTGGTTCGGCCCAAGTAAATGCTCCGTCACAATTTATTTCTGATATTGAAGAAGAATTCATTGAAAATGACCAGACATTTGAATATCGGGAGAAAATAGTATATCTTGAGCTATAATTACTACTACAAAGTTCCCAAGGTAGTATAATTTTTGGAGTACGCATAAATTTCTGCTGAAATTTTGCTCCGTCTCGCCTACCCGGCTCCGAAGCCTCCAAAATCATACTACCTCGTGAACTTATAAGAATCTCATGCTAAGATAAGCAAATGAAAATTATAGCCAAAAAATCATTGGGACAAAACTTTTTAAAGTCCCAAAAAGCCTTGAATAAAATGCTAGAAGCGGGCGAAGTAGGCCCGACTGATATTATATTGGAAGTGGGACCCGGAAAAGGCATACTCACGGAAAAACTTTTAAGGAAAGCCAGAAAGGTCATCGCGGTGGAAAAAGATGATCGTCTGATTGCTTTTTTGCAAGATAAATTTGCTACCGAAATTACAAATGGTAAATTAGAAATTATTCATGATGATATTTTGGATTTTGAACACAACCTCTCCAAGCCTCACCTAAATCCTCCCCCAAGGGAAGGACTTTCTGAAACCCCTTCCTTGGGAAGGGGT
>CAZIYU010000003.1:0-15163 GCA_964543595.1 uncultured Candidatus Saccharibacteria bacterium
AAAAATTCGTAAACCGCGCAAACGATCCAATTGCTTAGAGATTTATATTCTGGAAGTATCAAAAAAAGCCCCTCAAACGCTACATAGGCTTCTACGGACAGCTTAGCATAAAACAAAAAATATGTCAAGCAAAAATAAAGATTCTAAAGCTAATTTTCAAAAGACTGAAGAAATAGGCCAAAATAACGACCTGCCGGCGCAGGCAGGCCTACCCAATCAAACTGGGGATGTAAATTTTTTGGACCAAACTTTACGCCCGACGATCTGGAAAGATTATATCGGTCAAAAAAATATTAAGGATAATTTGCATATTTTATTAACGGCCGCATCTCAAAGAAAGCATCCACCGGAGCATTTACTCTTTTATGGTCCACCAGGTTTAGGAAAAACTACTCTCGCCCATTTAATTGCCAAGGAAACTCGCGCTCAATTGAAAGCCACCTCTGGTCCAGCCATAGAAAAAGTGGGTGACCTCGCGAGTATTCTAACAAATCTTTCACCGGGTGATATTTTATTTATTGATGAAATTCATCGCTTAAATAAAACCATTGAAGAAGTTCTCTACCCGGCTATGGAACAAGGTTCCTTGGATATTATTATTGGTAAAGGCCCGTCAGCCCGAACCATACAATTAGATTTACCACCTTTCACTTTAATTGCCGCCACCACCCGTATTGCTCTATTGTCAGCGCCATTACGTTCCCGTTTTTCTGGTGGAGTTTTTAAATTGGAATTTTATACTAATGAAGAAATAGAACAAATTATAGATCGCTCGGCGAAAATATTAAAAGTAGAAATAGAAGCTGAAGCCAAAAAAGAAATTGCTAAACGTAGTCGCTTCACTCCTAGAACCGCCAATTATTTATTAAAAAGAAGTCGGGATTTGGCCCAAGTACGAGAAAGTAAATTATCCAAGGAAACGGTCATGGACGCTTTGAACTTACTGGGAATAGATGAAGTGGGCCTTAATGCCTCTGACCGGGCTTTACTCACGGTGATTGAAGAAAAATTTAATGGTGGCCCCGTCGGCCTCAACACTCTCGCCGCCGCCCTCTCCGAAGAACAAGCGACGATCGAGGACGTTTATGAACCATATCTTTTGCAATTAGGATTCATCGAACGCACCTCCCGTGGGCGCACTATCACCGACCGCGCCCGCAAACATTTAAACTTAAAAAATCCTAATAAATTATTATAAAATATGTCAGGACATAATAAATGGTCAAAGGTTAAAAATAAAAAGGCGGTGACCGATGCTAGGAAAGGGAAAATTTATACCAAAATGGCTAAGGTAATTGGCGTGGAAGTAAAAAAGGCCAATGGTGATATTAATTCCGCTGGAGTGTTAGCGGCGGTGAAAAAGGCTCGCGAGTATAACGTGCCTAATGAAAATATTGAACGCGCCTTAAAGAAAAATGATAACGCCACCCAAATGGAATCTATTATTTACGAAGCCTATGGCCCGGGTGGCGTAGCCATCATCATTGAAACCTTAACTGATAATCGAAACAAGGCCGCTGGTGAAGTGAAACATATTTTAACGCAAAACGGCACAGCCTTAGCGGCTCCTGGTAGTGCCTCTTGGGCTTTTACTAAGTCCCTGGAGGAAGGTTACGTGCCAAATATGACTGTTCCCCTATCCGATGAAGACGGCGCTAAATTAGAAAAATTAATTGATGAATTGGATGATAATAATGAAGTGCAGGAGGTGTACACAAATGCGGAATAAACAACCGCCCCGGTTCGCTGACTCACCACCCCTCCTTAACCAAAGAGGGGGAAGCCGAAAGACGTGACGAATCAAGATTGGCTTCTTCCTCCTTAGTCAAGGAGGAATGTCATTCTGATGACAAGGCGGTTGAAAAGTCTGCTATAATTACTCTATGAAAATTATTGCCATTGATCCAGGATATGAAAGATTAGGAATAGCAGTTTTAGAGAAAAATTCTGGTAAGGAAGAATTACTTTTTTCTGAATGCTTTAAAACCCTGGCCAAAGAAAAGCATGAGGAGAGATTGAGATTGATCGGTGAAGAAATAGAAAAAGTAATTAAAAAATACCAACCAGAAGCCATGGCAATAGAAACCTTGTTTTTCAAAACTAATGCCAAAACGGCCATGAAGGTAAGTGAGGCGCGCGGAGTAATAATGTATGAAGCCGCTAAACATGATCTAGAAATAAAAGAATTTACCCCCCTACAAATAAAAGTAGCCGTCACTGGCTATGGCAAGAGTGAAAAAGAACAGGTAATCAAAATGGTGGAACGGCTCATCGCAGTTGAGCCGTTGAAATATGATGATGAATATGATGCTATTGCCTGTGGACTTACCTATTTTGCTACCACTAGATAGTTTTCCACAGGCCCCTATTTTTCACCCCTTGCAATGATTTCTAAACCTGCTATTAATAGTAAATATTTAAAAAAGCTTCTCCGGAAGCATAAAATTTTAAGACATGGCAAAGAAAAAAAATAGCAATCTTGACGACGAGATTATTGAGAAGAAAAAAATTGGGAGAGAATCCTCAGAAGAGGACTCTATCCTAGGCGATGAACCAGATATTGACCCAGCTATTATTGAAGATACCTTTACAGAAGAATTTAGTGAGTATAACGACGTCGACAATTTTTAATTAATTATCACTTTTAAAAATCGTCTTTTCCCTATTTTAAATATGGTAGTAGCGATCACTTTATAATTTGGATCGGTAATTTTATCATTAATTTCCGCCTGACTAACAGCTCCTGCTAAAACTAGACGTCTGAATTCGCCTTTTGATTTTACTAAATTTGCTCTAACGGAAATATCCGACAGTGCCTCCCCGTTTATTGCATTTACTTCATCTATCTCTTCGGGTAAACCACCTTCCTTAAAAGTTTTTACAAAATTTTCCTCCGCCTTATCAGCTTCTTCCTGACTATGATAAATGGTTACTATTTCTTTCGCTAATCTTACTTTTATATCCCTAGGGTTCACCCCACTTAAAAGATCCTGTTTTATTTTTTCAATCTCCTCCATTGGGACATCAGTACCTATTTCAAAACCCGGAATTATCATGCTGTCAGTCCAACTCATCACCTTACCAAACATCTCAGAGCCACTATCTTTTAAAGTTATCATATTACCGGTTGTCTTCCCCATTTTTAGGCCGTTGGGGTCTTCTAATAATTTTGTGGCAATAACAAACTTCTCCTTATCTTTCATTTTTTTTAATAAGTCTCGCCCTACCAGCATATTAAAAGTCTGATCATTTCCTCCAATCTCTCCGTCCACATCCATTTCTACTGAATCATATCCTTGCATTATTGGGTACATAAATTCATTAAAATAAATATCTCTTTCTTGTTTTATTCTCTCTTGAAACATGGAACGCTTAATTAGTTGAGCATATGTGATATATGAAGACAATTTTAGTAGCTCGGCAAAAGACAATTTTGCCAACCATTTGGAATTATATCTAAATTTTGCTCCGCCAAAACCAAACTTTAAAAATCTAGTGGCTTGTTTTTTATAATCCTTAGCATTATTTAAAACTTCCTTTCTTGTTAATGGCTTGCGGACTGAGAGTTTATCTGGGTCCCCAATCATCGCTGTAAAATCCCCAATCAACAGAATTATTTTATGTCCGAGGTTTTGTAAATCCCTTAACTTTTTCAAAACTACGGCATGCCCCATATGCAAGGTCGGTCCCGTTGGATCTATCCCTAAATAAATAGTCTGCCTTTCACCAGATAAAAGCTTCTTTTGTAGGAATTCTTTATTGGGATAAATATTCTCTACTCCGCGAGTTAACAATTCCTCTATTTTTTTGGGATCGGTGTTTATTTTCATATATAAAATTTAACATATTTTTTCTTTTTTGTCTTGCAACGATATGCTATAATGGCCAAATTATGAAACGAGTGAAAAAGCATTATAAAAAAGCTCTAATCTATTTATTTAGCCTAGGTTTTTTGATTTTAGGTATTATCGCTTTTTGGCTCTCCACCTTTAAAATGCCAGATTTGAAATCCTTTGATGATCGTTCGGTCGCCCAAAGCACTAAGATTTACGATCGCACTGGTGAAATTCTACTCTTTGATCTGAATCAGGATATTAAAAGACAGGTTGTTCCTTATGATAATATTTCCAAATATGTAAAAGATGCCACTGTAGCCATTGAGGATGCTAATTTTTATACTCATGGTGGTATTCAAATTAAAGCCATTATCCGTGCAGTGCTGGCTAATTTAACCGGTGGCGGTTTTAGCCAAGGTGGTTCCACCATTACTCAGCAAGTAATAAAAAATTCCCTGCTCACTTCGGAAAAAGCCATCTCTAGAAAATTGAAAGAATGGGTATTGGCCGTTAAACTAGAAAAAATGATGAGTAAGGAAGAAATATTGTCTATTTATTTAAATGAAAGTCCCTATGGTGGTAGTATTTACGGTGTCGAAGAAGCGGCTAAAACTTTCTTTAATAAAAATTCATCGGCGGTTACTCTGGCCGAAGCCTCCTATTTAGCCGCCATCCCAAATGCTCCGACCTATTTCTCCCCCTATGGAAATAATAAAGACAAGTTAGAAGCTAGAAAAAATTTAGTATTAGAAAAAATGCTGGAAAATAATTTTATCACTCAGACTGAATATGATACAGCTAAAAAAGAAATTGTCATTTTTCAAACACGACAAGGCAACAGTCTAAAAGCCCCTCATTTTGTGGAATATATTCGACAATATTTAGAAAATAAATATGGTGAAAAAATAGTCCGCGAAAATGGGCTGAAAGTTATCACCACCCTTAATTATGATCTACAGGCTAAAGCTGAGGAAATAGTAAATAAATATGCCTTAGAAAATGAAAAAACTTTTGATGCCGAAAATGCTGCATTAGTAGCTATTGATCCTAAAACCGGACAAATATTAGTAATGGTTGGTTCAAGAAATTATTTTGATAAGGAAATAGACGGAAATTATAATGTCGCCCTCGCCCCACGCCAGCCAGGTTCAACTTTTAAGCCCTTCGTTTATGCCACTGCTTTTAATAAAGGTTATACACCAGAGACTGTCGTTTTTGATTTACCAACAGAATTTCAGACAACCTGTACCCCCCAAGGTAATCCGATTGGAAGCACCAATCCAAATGACTGTTATATGCCGGAAAACTATGATAATAAATACCTAGGACCCCTAACATTAAGGGAAGCTCTAGCCCAAAGTAGAAACATTCCGGCCATAAAAACCCTATATCTCGCTGGAATAAAAGACTCATTAGAAACTGCTCGTAATATGGGTATAACTGGCTTAGGAGATAAAAATCAGTATGGTTTAACTTTGGTTTTGGGGGGTGGTGAAGTTTCTCCTTTAGAATTAACCTCAGCCTATGGTGTTTTTGCTACTGGTGGTATCCGAAATCCTTATACTTCTGTCCTAAAAATTGAAGATGCCCACGGTAAAATATTAGAGGAATCAGCCCTTCATTCAGAACAAGTTTTAACAGAAGAAGTGGCCAATAAAATATCTAGTATATTATCTGATAATATTGCTCGTCTGCCCGCTTATGGGGCAAATTCACCCTTAAGTTTTACTGACCGCCCAGTGGCTGTGAAAACAGGAACGACTAATGATTACCGAGATGTCTGGATTGTCGGTTATACGCCAAATTTGGTAGTTGGCGCTTGGGCTGGAAATAATGATAACAGCCCAATGGTTAAAAAAACTGCTGGGTTGATAATTTCTCCAATGTGGCGCGCTTTTATGGATGCCGCTCTTCCCTCTTTCCAAAAAGAATATTTTACCGAACCAGCTCCGCCGAATCCAGAAGTTAAACCAGTTTTCCGTGGTATTTGGCAGGGCTATGATTCATTCACCATCGATATGCTCTCTGGTAAACTAGCGACCAGCTTAACACCGGAAGAAACCAGAAAAGAAGTCTATATACCTGACGTCCATAATATTTTATATTGGGTCAATAAAGCCGATCCTTGGGGCGCCGTGCCGGAAAACCCAGCTGATGATCCTCAATTTAGTCATTGGGAATATCCTGTTCAAATTTGGCTACAAACTCACCCACTGCAAACACCAGTAAAACCAACGACCTATGATGATATTCACACTAAAGCCAGAAGTCCAAAGTTAAATATAATTAGCCCTAGTGAAAATTTAATTTATGATCGGAATCAAAAAATTAATGTCCAAATAACGAACGGTGGAACTTTCCAATTAACTAAGTTAGATTTCTATATTAATAATGTTTATGTCGGGACAACTAGTAATTCTCCTTTCCTCTTTTCCTTTACTCCAACCGAAATCAATTCTATTAAAACAAAAAACACCCTAAAAGTGGTGGGGACAGATTTTGCTTATAATAAAGGAGAAATAGAAACTACCTTTACTATAAACAATTAATATTTTACCTTATTTCCAGCACTATCTGCTCCGTTTTTTCTTTTATTTTATTTAAAATAGTCGCTTTTTTTATAAACACGGCATTTTTAATCGCTGGTGAAACATTTAAAATAATTTCCCCATTTTTAAAATTAATATTTTTACTCTCAATGTCCGCCCCCACCACTTCCTTAATCACCGAAATAATAACTTCTTTTAAAAGCCTTTCCCCCTGCCCAAAATTCTTAAACTTCTCTAAATATTGCGAGATATTGAACATAATCAATACTAATCTACTAATGACTAATAATACTAATGTAATTGACTAATTTTGAACGGCTCAACGCCGTTGAGCCGTTCCGAAACCAAAGCTCGGCCTTGGGTACTCCCAAAGCCTAGCCTTGGTTTCCTTACTTCTTTTTATAATACACCTGCTGACCGGTCATTCCTACTTGAACAATTTGGCCAGCAGTTTCCAATTCCTGTAAATAACGCTCCGCCGTAGCATCAGAAACACCGAGTAATTCCTCTACTTCATTATTGGTCACCTTATCTTGCTTAATTAAAAATTCTAAAATCGCCACTAAATTCTTCTTTTTCTCCTCCGCTTGTTTATTTATCATGCTGTCATTCGCCGTCATTCCATTTTCCTGCTTCTCTATCTCATCATCACATTTACACTCATTCGCTATTTTTGGCGAATGCTTTCGTCCTAAATAAATTCCCAGTACTAATAAAACTATTCCAACTACCACCAGTATTATTATATTCATCTTTGTATTATAGCACACAAAATCAACCTCCAAAAAAGGAAGTTATTTAACCTTAACGAGGCTCTTAACTTCTCGTGCCACAGAAAAGACAAATTCTAAATCTGTTTTAGAATATTTATTATCAATAACCTTCAGAGTATTTATAATTATACCTCTTGGAGCATTTTAGCTAAAGATTTATATCCTTTTTGTTCCAAAAAAGTACCAAGTTTCATATCAGAACGCACACCTAACTTAACATCATATTTTCTTCTATGGTGCCGACTTTAGTATCAAATCTTTTAGCCACAAACTGACCTTTTGAATTCTTTTTTCTCATATTGTAATTATGACACCCACCCTATAAAATAGCTAACTTTCTATATTATTTGGGATCTTCTGCTCACACTCCACCAGTTTTTCCTGTGGTGATAGACCACCTAAAGCTTTATGGGGAAAATAATTCCACGCTTCAGTCACTGTATCTAAAATATCCTGTAATTCTATTGCATCTCCACCCCGGTCAAACATTGCCACCACATGCTGATAATCATCACTATCCTCCTCATTATAAATCACCTCCTTCACATGATCTAAAGTAAAATCACTCTCTGTTTCTTTCAACAGCGCCACAACATCTTCCTCTACTTGTTTCTTCTCTTTTTTGAATTCAATTGGGGTCATATTATTTTTCTTTATCTAAAACCTTAACAACAACAGCAATGACTTTCATTTCTTCATTATCTGTAAAACCAAGGCTAGGCTTTGGGATTACCCAAGGCCGAGCTTTGGTTTATACTATCGATTCATAGGCATTACGAGATAGGTGAAGGTTTTATCGGAGATGCCACGGATAACCATGGGTTTATTTAAACCGTTAAAAGACAGGGAAACACTATCAGAATCAATGGATTGAAAACAATCAATAATATACTTATGATTAAAATTTATCTCTATTTCTTCCCCCGTAATCGCCGCCACTAATTTATTAACACTCTCCCCCACACTTGAATTCTTCGTCTTAAATTCTAAGGTTTTTTCTTTTGGTATAACTTTTATATTTAATTGATTAAAATTATCGGAAAAAACATTTGATAATTTAAGGGTATTGAGTAAATCTTGCTTTAAGACAATGACTGCGGTTTTAAATTCCTTAGCAATTATTTGTTGATAGTCTGGGAAAACCCCCTCAATAACTCTAGAAACGATGTAGGTGTCCTGATATTCAAAGGAAATCTGATTTTTAGTGGAATTAATCGCTAGACTGTCTTTTTCCTCATTAATTATTTTTAATAAATCGGTGACATTTTTAAAAGGAATAAGTATTTGTTCAAAATCACTGTTTTTCTTAAATTTAACCGTTTTTTCCGCTAGGCGAAAAGAGTCGGTAGCCACAAAAACCAGACCTTCTTCTTTAGAATGAATAAAGACACTGGATAGTTCCGGTTTTATATTTGATAGAGAAGCACTATACCAAACAGATTTTAAACCTTTAATTAAATCTTGAGAGTTTATTTCATAAACTTTACCATCTTTAACTCTAGGAATAGTAGGAAAATCTTCATTGGGCTGACTTTTTATAATTGTCTGACTACTAGAATTTAAAATATGGAGATTTCCGTCCTTTTCCTCTAGTTTTAAATTATTATCACCGGTTAAATTAGACAAAAAACCGTTTAAAACCTGTCCAGGAACCGTCACAAGACCCTCCTGAGCCACTTTAGCGGGGATTTTGATCTCTATCCCTAAATCTAAATTAGTCGCCTTTAGAATCAAAAAATTACCCTTAGCTTCAATTAAAATACAAGAAAGTATCGGTAGGGTCATATTCTTACCGGTAATTTTTTCGGCTTTAGAAACGGCTAAACAAAATTTTTCTTTTATACATTCAACTTTCATATTTTTCTTTTAGATTAGAATTTAATTAATTTATAAAGGTTATTACTATTATAAGGGTGGATATGTGGATAAGTTTTAATCTCTATATATACTTTCATATTTTTTATAATTTCTTTTTAAACCTGTTAATAAAATTTAATATCTTTTTATTAATCTTTTTTTTCTCTGCTTTTATTCAAAATTTTTAACAATTTTTCCAAAGCTTTTCCACAGTTTTTCAACTTAGGTGAGCATAGAACGGATTTGGCTAAGTTCGCGAATTAAAGAAGAATCAGTTTTTAAATCCTCCTTAACTTTTTCATAGGAATGCATCACGGTGGTATGGTCCTTCCCCCCCAGTTTCTCCCCAATGGTCGGATAGGAAACATCAAAATCTTCTCTTAGGAGATACATAATTATTTGTCTTGGTTTGACCACGTTTTTCTTCCTAGTTTTTTCATAAATCTCATTTTCCATCACATTATAGAAGTCGGCCACCACCTTAATTACGTCTTTAATGGAAGAGTTTTTCTTTGGTTTTAAATTATTTTTAATTAAATCCTTAATTTCCGTAATAGTTAAATCTCGCCCCTTAAGTTTAGTTTGGCAGATAATGGAATTTAATACTCCTTCCAATTCCCTAATATTTCCTTCCACCGAGGCGGCTAAATACTCAATTATTTCGGCTGATAAGGAAAAATTAAGCATATTGGACTTAGTTTTGAATATCTGAATACGAGATTCTAGGTCGGGGAAAGGAATTTCCACAATCATACCTGAATTCAGCCTGGATTTTAAACGATCTTCCAAACCTTGAATGAAATTTGGATGTTTATCGGACGAGAAGATAATTTGTTTATTATTATCGTAGAAGCTATTAAACAAGTGGAAAAATTCCTCTTCGGTTTTTGATTTCCCGGCAAAAAATTGAATATCATCCACAATTAATAAATCGTATTTTCGATATTTCTCTTTAAATTGATTAGCTGTGCCGCCGGAAATAGAATTCATTAAATCTAGGGTAAATTTTTCCGAGGTTAAATAGTAGATTTTTTTATCTGGATTACTGGTTTTAATATGATTACCGACCGCTTGAATTAAATGAGTTTTACCATGGCCGGTGCTACCATAAACGAATAAAGGATTATAGATAGCCGTTCTTTTTATTATCGCTTGGGTGGCAGCATAGGCTAATTCATTGAAAGGACCCACCACAAATGTTTCAAAAGTATAGCGGGGATTTAAATTATCATCCTTGTTAATATAAAAATCCTGTAGAGGTAGTTCATTATGATTGTCAGTTACGTTCTTTTCCTTAGGCGGTTCCCTTTTTACTTCCGGCTTAATAACTAAATATTCTATGGCGTGTATATGTTCACCGAAAGAGCGTAGACTTTTTAGAATGTTTTTATGGTATTTATTTATTAACCAATCTTTAACAAAAACATTTGGTACGCCGACAAAAACAGTCCCCTCCTCTTGTTTATTAATAAAGGTATCTTTAAACCACATACTAAAATTAGCTTTAGAAATAGATAGTTCTATTTCGGCTAGGACGTTTTCCCAGAGCTTTTTATTTTCCTCAGTCATGCTTTATAGATTATATACTGAATTTCAAAATGTGAAAGTTGTGGGCAAGACCGATATATGTTCATAAGTTGTTGAAAAAATGGGGAAAACTTTTTTATTGACTTTAATAAGTAAATGAACTATACTTCTCTATTATGTCATTTACATATAATCCTAAAAAGAAGAAAAGAGCCAAGAAACACGGTTTTTTGTCTCGTAGCCGGACTTCCTATGGTAAGAGAGTGTTAAAGAAGAGAAGGCAAAAAGGGCGTAAGAAACTAAGTACGGTTTAGATTTATTATGTTACCTATTAATAGAAGATTAAAAAAGGCGTCTTTCGAAGAAATAATGAAAGATGGCCTTTTTTTGCATGGGGATAGTTTTTATGCTCGGATTTTAGCCCCCACTTCGCTAAAGCTGCGCGGGGCAAGTCTCATTCCAAGTAAATTTGCTTTTGTGGTGCCGGTAAAGGTAAAAAAGACCTCCGTTGGACGCCATCTGATCAAAAGACGAATGAGCACTGTGGTGGAAAAGCTGTTAATTACTCTAAAACCCGCATTTTCTATGGTTATTTTTGCCAAAAAAGACGTCTCTAAGCTCCCCTTTTCCGCCATAGAACAAGAAATTACCGAGCTATTGAGGAAAGGAAAGTTATTAAGTTGAATCTCTCCTGTTTTTACGTTATACTCTTTAGATGATTTCCAGTGTTTTTAACGCTATCCTGTACAAACCCCTCTACAACGCCTTTATTGGCTTTATAGGCACTTTTCCTTGGATAGACGCTGGTATTGTGGTTATTTTATTTACCATTCTAATTAAGCTTATTTTATTTCCTCTTTCTCAAAAATCAGTCAGAAGCCAGATAGAAATGAAGAAGATTCAGCCAGAAATAGAGGAAATTAAATTAAAATATAAGGATAATAAACAGGAACAAGCCTTAAAAACTATGGCTTTGTATAAAGAAAAAGGAGTCAACCCTTTTTCTGGTGTCTTTCTCGCTTTAATTCAACTTCCTATTCTAATTGCCCTCTATATGGTTTTTTATCGTGGTGGTTTAACTAATATTCATACCGAATTATTATATTCTTTTATTCATGTTCCGGCTCAAATTAATAAATTCTTTTTAGGACTTTTTGACATCACGGAAAAAAACACTATACTAGCGGTGGTGGTCGCTCTCGGCCAATATTTGCAAATTAAGCTAACTCTGCCGGCGGCGCCTAAAAAGGAAGAGGGAGCGAAAAAGGACATTTCCTTCCAGGGTGAATTAGCTAAGAGTATGAGTATGCAGATGAAATATGTCATGCCGGTCTTTATGTTCTTTATTGCTCGTAGTTTTGCTTCTTTAGTCTCATTATATTTAATTACTTCCAGTGTTTTTGCTGTCGGGCAGGAACTTTATATGAGGAAAAAAATAAAGTTGGAGGATAAATAAGATTATTAATCAGTTAATAAATAAAAAAATGGATATTGAAAAAGCCAAAAAAATAATAGAAAATGTTTTTAAATTAATGAATATACCAACGGAAGAGATAAAATACACCGCCGATGAAAGACGTGGTCATATTTTTTCAGTCAAAAGTGTTGAGTTCGAAAGATTAGCCACCGAGCGAGAGGATTTGGCCCGCGATCTAATTTATTTATTTAAAAGAATGTTCAATCAAAATGCTCTACCAGGGGAGGAGACTTTTAAATGTACTATTGATATTAATGATATGCAGACTAAAGCTGATGATTGTATTAAAATAAAGGCCCTTAATGCCGCCGAGGAGGCGCGAAATTTAAAAACTGATGTGGTGATGGAACCTATGTCTTCTTATGAAAGAATGATTGTCCACAGTACCCTAGCTGACAATCCCGATATCGGCACTGAATCTGTTGGCGTGGGTAAAGAGCGGAGATTAAAAGTAAAATATTTACCTATTTAAGTTTCAAATTCCAGAGACTCAAATCTTTCTTATTTATAAAGAATAGATAATTATCATTATTATCCAATTGTGGATTAATAATATCTAAATCATTGGCAGTGTCTGTTTTTATATCTAAGACTAGAGTGGAGGCCATAGTATTAGTATTTATCATCCATAAACTATCAGTAAAGGTTGCCAAACCTTGATACCAAATATCAGGATAATCACCTACCGGAAATGTCTTAGGCACGGCACAATATATTATTTTATCATCAGTATTACTCCAGAGACATTTTTCCGGCAAAGTACTAACTGGTAGGAGTTTACTCTCCCCCGTTTGAACATTAAGGACATATAATTTTAGTAAACTTTGAGAGCTGTCGGAATATAGAACTTCCGTCGCTGTTTTATTTGTTTTGGTGGTTAGACCATTTATATTACCGATAATACGCGAGAAATTTTTAGTTTGATTGTTTAAGAAATATAGAAAGCCAGACACTTTGGCGGACGGTTTAGTGGTCAGAGTAATTATTTGTTCCTTAGGCCAAGAAATTAACCATTCATTCATCGGTGATTGGAAGATCAAAGTTTTGCTCAAACCATCTGGAGTGGACAGATAACCAGAGGAACCCGTTAAATTATGGGTCAGGAAGAATAATTTAGTGCCAGCAGGATTCATAGCAATGCTATTAATATTTTCTGGTAAGTGATTACCGTTTATTCCCCCCTCAAATTCATTTAAGGTAGTGGTAGCGGGATTCAACCAAATATAAAAAGTATCAATATTTTCTGATTCATCTTTTAAATATCTAATAATTACTTTTTCCCCATCGGCTAACCAGAGAGAATCATAAACTTTTGGAATGGTAATGATAGACATTCTCTTTAGTTCTGTGGAATCAACATAGGCTTCATAAATATTACCATTGGAGCGTAGAATATAGCGGACACCAGCACTATTAGTATCTGTTTTATCAATGGTAGAAAAACTAGCTACTGGCTCCTCAAAAATTTTACGTAATTTGTCAGTACTAAAGGTTGGCGCATTATAATCAGGATTATTTTCAATTATTTCCGTTGAACTGGCTGGCGTCGAATCTACTAGTCGGGTGCCAAAAGGATCATAAACATCCAGATTATTATTTGTGACTGGTGGTAATTGTGGCCCGTTAGTGGTATTAAAAGTAAAATAAAAATAAATCAATGCGCCTAAAGCACCGAGGAAGACGACGAGGATAAGTATTATAGCTGATTGTTTGGACATCATAAATTTATTTTATTACGGTGTGGTATTAGCTAACCAACTCCAATTAAGAATATCAGGATTAATGGTATAAAGGATTAGCCAGGACACCAGAGCTAATAATAAACCCCAAATAGCGTCCTGAATCTTTTGTTTACCACTGGACTTTCCGGTCCAGGAATCGGTGGTCATTATTTCCACACCACCCCAAACGATCATAATAACAGCCAAGGCCGCCGCAATGGCTAGGCCAAATTGAAAGGCTTGAGAGAGAAAAGCCCCTAATGGATTAGTGCCAGCTGAAACGGTTGAATCAAAACCAGAAAAGGCCTCCCCTTCCAATCGTTTATATTCCAAAGCGAAAGATTTAATTGGTAATAATACTGAATAGATAAATAAACTTAAAGGTAAGAAGGATATTTTTTTAAATATTGATTTTCTCATTTTATTGTTTTTCAAAATTTAAGGTAAAGGAATTAGTGGCGAATTGAAATATCTTCACTAAATTTTCTATCTTTAAGCTAATACTAGCTGTCCCTGCCCCACTACTTTCTTGACGGAAAATCATAGCGGTCTTATCCGTGTCTAAATTTTCAGATAAGGCATTATTTATAGTCCAATTATAATTTAAATCTGGACTACCAGTATAACCAACACCCATATAATAAGGAAAAGCTTTCACTTTGAATTCATCTTCCGTCATATGAACCACATTACCGATGGCCCGATTAAACATTATTCCATAAAGAGGATTATCCTCGTAGAAGATTATTTTCGGGCTATTATTTACAATGGTTAATTTTTTTGAAGCATATATATCCCCCGCTAAGGATGAAGCGATCACTTCAATTTCCACATCGCGGATCGGAATGGTACCAGAAAAAGTAAAAGTATTTTTTCCTAGACCAGAAGCGGATTGATAAGCTTCACCATCTTTTTTCCACTGGTAAATGACATTTTGAGCTGGTATTTTTTCTCCCGTTGGGCGGATTAGTTCTGGCATAGCAATAATTCGAACCATTCCTTGACTAGGGTTAAGAGACTTACCTTTATAGAAAGGTGGTGTATAGGACGAGGCTTCATAGATTAAGTCTACTAAAGAAGGAATAAAGAAAGCCTCTACTTCTTGAATACCGGCCGTTGGTGTTTCTACACTGACTTTGACGGTAGTCTTTTGGCCATTATTTCCAGCAGAAGTATTAAACTCTTTTAGGCCGATTTCAGTTTTTTTTGTCACTCCATTAATTATCCAAGTAATTTTTGAGCGGTCTAGATCGTAGGAAAAACTACTTAAGGTAATTTTAACATTTTGGCCCGGCTCCGGATTGATTGGTACCATCGACACAGCTAAGGAATTACCGGCGGGTGTACTTTGACCGGAAGAAATCAGGGGCAAAATAACAATAAATAAGGTTGTTATTAATAAGTAGTTGAAAATTTTCTTTAT
>CAZIYU010000003.1:15263-22776 GCA_964543595.1 uncultured Candidatus Saccharibacteria bacterium
TTTTGGCCAACAAAGAATAGCCCCTCCCCTACGTCAGATTCTAGTAATAAGAATTTTTCTTCGTCAGTTAAATTAAAAGTCTTTTGCAAACTGTCCACAGTGGAGGGGCTTTGTTTAAGTAGAATCTGGATGGAAGAGTTGGTCACAATTGGTAAACCATAGGGTGAACGTAAGAAGTCATCCACATCTTGGGTGATAGTAGCTAAACCGAGCCAATATTTTCGGCCTCTTTTAGCTAAACTGAATAAGAAAGAAGCGGTATCTTCAGTTTTCATCATCCACCAAGCCTCATCAATAACCAAGAGCCTCTTTTTCATTTCCCGTCTGATGGCTGTCCAAATATAATGAGTAATAATATACATCGCCACTGGCTTTAAATCATCTTCCATATCGCGAATAGAGAAAACGACTAATTTAGCATTAATGTCGACATTGGTTGGGCGATTAATAAAGCCGGCCCAAGAACCACGGGTAAATTTAGATAGTTTTTGTACCAAACCTTCAGCTCCTTCCATACCAGACAAAACTAATTCAAAATCAGACAATAATGGGGGTTCCAGATTAGCAAAATCTGATTCAGCGGTAATATCTTTTAAAGCATAGGTTTCGCTAATAGCGCGATCAATAATGGCATCTTCTTCTGGTGTTAAACCACCGAACATAATTCGAAATAGACCGACTAAGTTTATAACATTGGAGCGTAGGACATCCGATGGTGCTTCATCATCTCGTGGCATTGGCAAATCAAAAGGATTAATATGATTCTCGGAGTTAAGCGAAATATCAAAATTTTTTCCACCAACCGCTTCAGCTAAGAATCGATATTCTTTTTCCGGATCAATCACAATCACATCAATATCAAACATTAAGGAACGGAGGATTTCCAATTTAGTGGCGAAGCTTTTTCCAGAACCGGATTTAGCAAAGGTGACCGAATTATAGTTATCCAAAGCAAAGCGATCAAATAAAACTAGACTATTATTGTGACGATTTATTCCATACAGGATTCCTTTATCAGAAGTCAAATCAAAAGAGACAAAAGGAAAAATACTGGATAGAGGGGAAGAGTTTAATTTAGAATGAATACCTAATTGATCATCAGCAATAGGTAAAATACTTTTATAACCCTGTTCTTGTTGAAATAAAGCTGGTTTTAAATAAACCAATTTGGATTCCAAGATAGAGCGGATTTCTGATTCCAATTTATTCAATTCATCTTCATTATCACCGTAAATAGTAATATAGACTCCGACATCAAATAGTTTTTCTTGGGCTTGTTGAAGATTTTCTCTTAAAGATTCCAAATCCTGATAGGCGGTATCTAACATCGGATCACGGACTAAACCTTTATTCTCCCTTTGATTAATTTGGCTTTGAACTTCGGCCACTTTTTTCTGAAATTGGCGAAGCACCTTGGCCGTATCAACCGGGTGAATAAAGATGGAAATATTGAAAATCTGATCTAAATTAATAATCGGCGCAAACCAACTTTCGGTTAGAAAGCGTGGATAGGAAATAACAAAGAAGGTACGAGCGATTTTTTCTCCCAAATTTATTTGATTGGGGGTAATTTTTAAAGCGGAGGGAGCAATAATATCCTGTAATTCCAAAACTCCACTCTCGTATATTTCCTGGGGTAGGAACGAGGTTAAAGCTGGTTCATCCTTCTTTTTATTTTTTAAAAAATCAAGTATACCCATATTATTTTAAAGTTTAATCGGCTTTTCCGTATCACCGGGATTAAATAATTTATAAAAGAGTTCAATTGTTGCCTCGGTGTCAAGACTGATACTACGAACACCACAGCGAATTAATCCTTGTTGGACGACAGACACTCGTTGCTCCAATTGGGTTCGATTTTCCTCAAAATTATCCTTTTTTTGCTTACCGGGATTCTTATTTCCCGCAAAAAGTTTACTTAAACCCCCTTTATTACCTGGGCCCAGCACTGTTGGTGTAAAAGGAACGACGACAAAGAAAGTTTTGGTCATAATATTCTGACCCTCGGTAAAGCTTTTCATGAATTGGACATATTCCTTGATTTGGATTTTTAATAAATCATTTAATTCTTCATTATAACGTTTTTCTAGAATAGCCAAATAAGGTCGAATATCCAATTCCCTGGCCTGAATACAGATCTGAACAGAAAAATCTAAGGAATTCAAGAAATTTTGAAATTGATAGATAATAGCTTCTTGTTCATCGGCAGATTTTAGGGCAAAGTTTAAGGAGGAGGATAGAATAACCGAGCGTAAAGAGCCGTCTTTCATAATGATGACGCCATCACGGACTTCTTTTATGGGAACAAATTCTTGAGTTGTTTTTGCGACTGCCATATATTCTTTATTATAACTCACTTTTCTCTTCTTTGGTAACCGGATTCATGCTTTCCTTAATATCCAAGCTCCAGGTTAGATCGTGTAACTTGTTTTCTGACAGTTTGGGGACATAAATGGGAGATTTACCTGAGGCATTTACCACTGGGACGTTACTTTTTTCTGGCTGAATCTCTTTTTTCTTCCATAAATATAATTTACTGGAAACAAAATAACCGAAGGCACTTTGTAAAATGTAAATCAAAGGCTTATTATTGATTTGATAAAAAGCCATCATTAGCGAAAAGCCTAAAATAATAATTGCTATTGGAATGACAATAATTAAGGAATGAAAAAAACGAAAGACCATAAAAGACAAACCAGCCCCACCGGCAATATAAATAAATTGCTTAATGGTTAGCGGACCAAAAATCTTATCTTCTATCTCAATAAATTGTGGTACTTGAAATCTCATTACATTATTGGTTCACGATAGGGGTCTACTCCGCTTGAGGGGCGTTTTTTTTCTCCACCTATTTCCGAACGACGGGCTGAAATTTCAGGGAGTTTAGTTTCCGGCTTGGCATTGACAATTTGTTGGGAAGTAATGGTGGAATTGGTCATCTTGGATTCCAAAATATTTGGATTATTTTCCTGACTGATATCCTTCACTTTTTGTCCGGGCACGATTTCTATTTCTTGTTCTGGTCTGACTTGCACCGCGGAGCCTTGGCGCAGTGGTGTTTCTATGGCCTGGGTTTTAGGCATTACTGCCGGTGTGGATACTTTATCTAGATTCATCATTTGATCGCCTTCGGCAATCATATCCGGATTCTCAATTTCTCTTAGAATTTGATCACGATTTAGATTAGCTTCATTACTATTGGTAAATTTTGGGGCCATCGGCTCGGCATTCTTTTCCTGTTCAGATTCTTCGTTTTCATAGTCTGTATTCATAGAATGGAGAGACTCTCTAATGGGTTTAAAAATACTCTCACTAACATCTACGGCAATTTCTTTGGCTCTAGTATCTGGTATGCTTAATTCCCTCTGTAAATTACCAATAAAATCCGAAAGTGGTTCTAAGCCAATCATCACTAAGGTGGTTTCCATTTCTAATTTTGAGGCTTGATCAATCAATAATTTCTGCCTCTTGGTAATTTCCTGCAATTTAGTTTGATAATCCACAGAAATAATCGCCTCCCGCACATCCGCCGGTAAATTATTTATCTGTTCTTTTAACTGTTCCCTTGTGTTTTTTCTTTGATCGTCCATATTATTTTATGTTGTTTTATTTTTTGTTGCCTGCTCTCGTAATTCCTTTCTAGCTTCTCTTAATTCTTCTAGGAGTTGTTCTTCTTCACTTTTTCTTTTATGATTTTCCATCCCACTTGCCACCTGTTCGTTTCTATCGCCTGAATTTAACAAACCTCTCCCCATCTGACCTCTTCTATAAGAATTGGCTAGGTTTCTTGCTCTTTCAACTCTGTTAATTTGGGCTTTTTCTGCGGGTGATATTATTGTACTATCACCTTCTACTGCTGATACAGCCACCTTTCTTTCCTTTTCTATAATCTTTTGTTGGTCACTTATTTCTTTAGCATATTTTTGCATATTTTCATTCTCTAATTCTTTTTTCTTGTCATCTCTAGCTTTTTCGGCCGTCGCATAGCTTTTTTCAGCATCTTTTATCGCCATTTGATCTCCAGATCTATGAGCCGCAGCAAGGGAAAGTTTTTCACTTCGTAAATTAGTTTCTACGGCCACCATGTCTGTATGCGTAGAAATACCATCTTGCTTCAGTCTTTTTATTTCTGTTTCAGCTATATTATGTGCAGATCCTGCTGTTTTTAGCCTTCTTTCAACTTCTTTATCTCTTCTATACATAGCACCACTTGCCGCAATTTTGTCTTGATTTGAAACCGCTTTTTCAGCATCCTCATATGCTTTGTTAGCTTTTTCTTGTTCAGCCTTTAACCCTCCAGCAAAACCAGTTTGTTTTCCATCCTTACTGTATACACCCCCTGCTTTACCGGCATCAATTTTAACACCCATTTTATCACCAAGAAAACCAGCCGCTTTGCCGACCGATTTTACGTTTCTGACATCAAATGTAGATTTTGATGCTCGTTCAAGTGTGGCCAGCTCAGCTCTTGCTTTCCAATCTCCAGCGTCAGCTTTTGCTCTTAAGTCTTTTCCATATTCACCACTAAGTCTGTTTGTAGCCCCTCTTCCTATCAATTGTCTTCCAGCTAATGCAACGCCACCAGAGGCTAGACCAACAGCGGCCCCAGCTATGAATTTACCAAAACCTTCAACCGCTTGTCCAATAGGGCCGGTCATTTTTTTTGTTACTTTTACAGCTACAATTAGAAGGAGTATTGTCATTATATATCGAAAATAAGGTAAATATTTTGTAATTTCTATTGAGTCTGGGGTTACAGCTCCGATTGGAATATTGTCAAAAGCGCTGGATACTTTTAAAATTAGAAGGACAAAAAGAAGGAAGACAGGTGCGATCATTGTTTGGCCGTAAAGTGTTTCTCGCCACGACTTAGAATATTCTGCTAGTTTTGGTAACACACTACCCATAAAACCAATTGGGGACATTACCATGAGAAAAATTAACAAAACTGATCTAGCGGCCATAAGAAGCATTGCATATACAAAAACAATAAAAGCTACAAGTAGTACGATTAATTGAAGATAAGAAATCATACCAAAAGCGACAGTAAAGAGTCCAGTTATGGATCCACCAGTGGCTGTGGTAAGTGTGGAAATGCCATCTAAACCCATATTTTTCATTAATAAAGAATCAAGGCCTAAATTTGGGTCGATTGCTCGGATTTGGTTGTATATTGTTACACCTAGTATATTACCAGCATCAACTATTATTCTCGTAATAAATAAACTGAAATTTATTAATAAAGCGGCAATAATTACACTTGCAATCATTTTTTTTGTATTTCCACCTGCTAAGCCAATGATCATTTGTATGGCCGCCCAGAGGAGAATAAAAATAAAAGTAATATTACAAATATTTCTAATTGTTGACCAGACAACTGTTATACCAGTTGCAATACCAATATTGTTAAATAAATCTGAAGACAGGGTAAATTCAGTGGACATTCTAAGCATCGCCGCCGATATTCTGAATAACATAGACATCAGCGGTATAGCGATAGCTTGAAGTAATACACCATTTACCATCATTACAATTTTGCCAACTGATCCAGTAATAGCAGAAACCGGTCCATCTAATATTGAATCCCACCAACTTTTTGCTCCAGAGGCAACAGCCATTTGTTCTTGATTAGTGATTCCTGCCCCCTGAGTGGCTCCTGGAGTGGCTCCATTAGTCCTTATTGGTGTAGCACCGAAAGTATTTTGTGCTAGAGCACATTTACCGATATGTAAGTTTATTTTATTATTTTTTAAGCCAAAACCCACCCCACTCCATAAAAGCACAGAGAGGAGGAAGATGAGACTGGTTTTTTTGAATAAACTTTTCATTCGACTTAAATAATTATTTTATTGTATTCCCCACTCCGTGAGCATAGTGGTATTGATGGTACACGAAGCACTCGCCGTGGTGATTTTTCCCTGAATCCAATTCTTAATGGCATTAAATGTATTAGTAACTGGACCGGTTGGTGAAAAATTTTCAATTAAAGCATTAGTGCTGAGATTTGGTAGATTCATTATACCGCTAATTATTTGCAAAATTACGGTATCACCTTGATTAAGACTAATGGCCGTTTCCACCGCCGTTCGAGCGGTAGTTAAACTAGTCAGATTATGGCTAATTGTAATTGTCGTTGAGCTGATATCAGTTTTATTCCAAATTAATTCTTTTGCTCCAGTATAATTACCCATAATTTGGCTTACTACTCCATTTACTAAAGTTGCAACGCAGGCCGAAGAAGAAAAGGCATTTTTAGTTACTTCTAATAATCTATCAATTGTATTACTCTGAATATTATAGTATGCGAGCTCCAAGTTAAATTGCGCGTCAATCGCGGCTAAGGCGGCATTAGCATTTACCGAGCCACCACCCTGTCCACCACCATTAGGCGGAGGTAGAGTGCCAATATAAGACATTAAATTATTATAGGCGGCATTTATTTGAGCCGGAGTATCTTGTGGCGGTTCATTGGTACCCAGTAGCCCACCATTAGCGACAGATAGTGAACGTAAATTGGAATAATTTGTTTTTTGACTTAAAGCATAGGTGACAGTATTAAAATCATCAGCTAATTCCAATTCTCGCAGACTGGAAGTATCAGCCCACATTAATTTATTAGCAATAACGGAACCGGGCGTTTTTATCACACAGTCTGGATTGCCAAAAATTAAGTCGGTCTGGCCTGTTCCACCAGAACAATCTTTCCAAGATAGGAAACCGTTGCCCCAAGTAGCTT
This sequence comes from uncultured Candidatus Saccharibacteria bacterium, assembly GCA_964543595.1. GTDB lineage: Bacteria > Patescibacteriota > Minisyncoccia > Phycocordibacterales > GWA1-40-21 > CAIJXO01. The sequence continues at coordinate 22,000 of CAZIYU010000003.1, forward strand.
CTAATCTTAATTCTTCTTGATTGGCGGTGATTCTGTTATCTAATTCATTTTGAGCAATCAACATCATTCCCATAATATTATTTTGTGGCACAGTGGTCACCTGTAGCCAAGCGTCCCAACTGAAGTCATCACCATTCAAAAAAGTTTCCATTGGAATAGTGCTGTCATAAGCACATTGGACCTGACTTTCGAAAGTGCCATAGCTAAGGCCGATGGCTTGTTTTATTGGTGTGCGAAAAGGTTCACAAGCGGAATCCAAAGCCGTGTCTTCGGTCACAAAATTATTGACCGTGACATTGGTAACATTATTGGTTTTATTATACATATTAGTAACAAAGGCCGGATTTCCACCTTCAAAACCGGTATTGACCCAATTGACGATATTATTAGTTAAATTTCTTAATAATAACTTAACTTCCACTAATTGTTGTTGCGTTCTAATGGCATCATATTGGGCGCCCGGCTGAGTCCCAGATAATATGGCGATTATTTGATTGCTATTATTTACCATAGCATTGGTATTAGCTTGAGTTACGGCATCCTGAGTATCAATAGCAGAGAACACTGAATTTAGCGGAATAAGGAAAATAAAAAATGCCAAAATTATTATGGTGTGAAAAATACAACTAACTTTTTTGTCAGAATAAAAACTCATTATTCTCTTAACATTATAACATTAAACAGTTGATAACCATAATCACTTTCGTTGGGGAAAACTATTCCGACAGTATAAAATTTTTGCATTAATTTTATCAAAGAATTGGATAGTTTTTGAGC
>CAZIYU010000004.1:0-22389 GCA_964543595.1 uncultured Candidatus Saccharibacteria bacterium
ACTATGTGCTGGTGGTGTTACTCCGCAAAGTCCGTATTCATAACGCTCCTCTCTTAGTTCAACTCCAGCCCCACCACTTCCACCATTACTAATCACTCGATTATTAAACACCAGTGATGTTCCGCCACGAAGCTGATAAAAAGCCATGGCTGCACCTTGATTAATTGTAATATCATTATCATAAACTAACGTGGCAATAACTGCATACTGTCCGGTAGGTGGAATATCTCCGTGCGCATCGAAAATTGGATAAGATTGTGCTGCACTATATGGTCCATGGGCTTCTCGCAAAGTAATATTAGAATGTCGAATAACATAACTATTAGCTTCAACTTCATCAGCCACCATTGAATCTCCTGTCAACTCAATTGTTTCATATTCATGGAAAAAATAATTTAATGAATTAAACACAACTGGGCGAAAATTATTCCACGCGTATTGCTGTTCATTTCCAAAACCAGCATGACGATAGGCGGATGCGCAGTTATAGTAAGAGTTATGGTCGGAAACTCCATTAGAATTTGATACATAGACCCCAACATAAAGATCATTAAATTGACAGTTATCAACACGTTTTTGAGAACCATAACCCGCCACCCAGACACCAACTCCTTTCTTAGCAAAATCATTAGTAATATAATTACTTTTCATACCAATCTGAGTAATGCGTCTCAGGCTATTAGACCCACCATCAATTAGTGAGAAAAGAGATCCTGAGGCACCACCTACACCAGCTATATTATTTATAAGAACAGTCTGAGTAGCACCTGCCCCTTGAATAGTAATTCCCTTATTAATTACAATTTCATTTGTCCACGTACAAGTCCCCGCTGGCACCATCACGGTATCTCCATCATTGGCACTAGCCACGGCAGCACTAACTGCAGTATAAGAACAAGAAGTAGCAGTGACTATATTACCGATTAGAGGTGTTACCACATTTATAGCTGGTTCAATCAAAGCAAGTGGGTGAGGATAAGGATATGGAGTATAATAAGCAGTCCAAGTATTTGGTGCGGTACATTTGTAGAAGGTGCTATTTTGGATAATATTAGGATCAGTTGTTGGTGTTGGTGTATTAGATTTCCAATATCCAACTCCAACAGTACAATTTCCAGTAGGTGTTACCGTCCCCCTTCCTATACCAGTAGTGCCATTAAAAGATGAGTTGAAGTTCCAGTAACCAACATTTTCACCACTCGGATGCGTCGCCGCACATCCATCAGGAAACCAAGGAGACATGTTCATCATCGTTCCATTTTGTGTATTGTTAAAAACATAAGTGTTATTGATCTCGGTTGTGTAGACTCCTTTTGCTCCCGGGACATCAACGGTACAACCACTGCTGCCGGCTACCTGGCTGAGAGGACCATATTGCATATGAGCGATATCTGCTGTGCCACCGCTAGCGGTTTGCAGGTTGTCAAAATACATTCCCCAACTGCCACGATGAGCGATCCAGCGATATCCAGTCCAGTTTGTTATGGTATTACCGTAATATTCGGTAATCATGGTGCCCGTTTGTCCATTATCCGGCCAATTCTGGAAACCATGAACGTCAAACAGATCCGGGTTAGAGGTATTTGTAAAGTCCCATGTATTGTAACGGAATACGGTGCGCCCACCTTGGCCACTCTCAGTCCATCCCGCGCCGTCACCCGCATAAGCGGTTGAATACCGGATAGTATTATTTTCAAAAAACAAGTTGTCAGAATTTCCATAAGCAAATGGGAAGTGTCCGTTAGCCCATTCAGTGACATCATCATTGCCCAGATTCTTCAAAACAACATTGACTCTGTCAAAAATATTATTGAAAATGACTCCCCGCGTTTGACCATCATTCCTAATTGCTCCACTACCGGAATTAACAGTTTTAGCGTTCTTAAATATATTATTCCCAATAGCTAAATTCCTGAACGGCTTAATATCATTTGGACCAGCTCCCTCAACGGTAATCAAGTTCAAGGCCAAATTATTTCCATCGAAAGTGAACCCTTCAACACGCACAATCTCTTCATTTGCAATTGCTGTTGCATCAGGAATTATGGAAATAATGGTAGAATTACCTTTAATTGTAGTGCTGTCCCTTCCATTAATACTTTTTAATGTAATGCCTTTGGTTAAAGATAAAGTTCCGTTCCAAGTATAATTACCACTATTACAGGTAATGGTTGCCCCCCTAGCGGCATTGTTAACGACGGTTTGAAGTGTTGTAAGATTACTACAATCTATACCCGTCCCCACCCCACACCCCTGACTCTCCACCTTACTCACCTCCCCCGTACAAGGTTGATTCTGCGCGGTCAGGGTTCGAGTTTGAACATTGTTAGTACAAGTACTCCAAGCCGGATTGTTGTAGGTACAAGCATTTGGTGGAATTGCTGGAGCAGAACCAGACAAGGTGACGATTTCACTGGCGGATAGGGCACGATTGTAAACATTGACTTCATCTAGGGAACCAGTAAAGAATTCACTGGAACCATTCCAACTACCCATTAATAAAGGAGAGTTGTTGGTGGTATGAGTACCAATAGCCGTCGTAATCAAGGAACCATTGAGATAAAGGGAAAGAGTAGAACCACTGTAGACGGCGGCCACATGATACCAAGTATTAGCTGTGAGATTAGTGGCTTTAGTGGTCGCGGTCCAACTGGAACCATTACCGATATAACAGGAAACAGCATTACCCTGATCCAATTCACAACCATAATCATTGGCTTTCATCACTAATGATTGCCAAGACCCACTAGTCGGGAAAGAAGAAGCTTTAAACCCAAAAGCTAAAGTAAAGTTACCCGTCTGATCTAAATCACCAACGGAAACAGACTGAGCCCCAGTGAAAGCATAGGCTTTTTGCGCCACATTACTTTTGTCTGTTGTTAGGGTAGGACAATTGGTACAAGTACCGTTCCAACTGGTACTAACAGTATTGTTCAGATTACCAGAGAAGGGATATGAAGCCACTGCCCCAGTATCAACCGTACAACTCTGAGACAAAATTGGTGATCCATTCACACAATTAGTTGGAGCTGAAGCGGTAACGGTTCTAGTTTGATTACCATTGGTACAAGTATTCCAAGCACTGTAGGTGAAAGAAGAACAAGTCACAATAGGCATGACACAACTCTGAGTTTCTACTTTACTTGTTTCCCCAGTACAAGGTTGATTCTGGGCCGTTAAGGTTCGAGTCTGACTGCTATTAGTACAGGTACTCCAATTTGAATTATTGTAGGTACAAGTAGGTATGGTGCAAGACTGAGACAAAACTGGTGATCCACCTTCACAATTAGTTGGAGCTGAAGCGGTAACAGTTCTAGTTTGATTACCATTGGTACAAGTATTCCAATCACTGTAGGTGAAAGAAGAACAAGTTACGATTTCTGGCGGTGGAGGAGGCACGATTACCGTACTACCATTATAAGTATAAATAGCCTGAACTTCGGTAGCAGTTAAGGCACGGGAATAGATCCGGACTTCATCCATGGCGCCTTTGAGGGTAATACCAGCTTCTTCCCGACCGAGATATAGCGGACCATTACCAGACACGGCGGTAATGGGCATCGGAAGAGTTTCTTGAAGGGAGCCATCAATATAGATTTTGGCTTTTTGATTGTTGAAAGTAACGGTAAGGAGATGCCAGCCACCGGTGAGGGCGGATAGACTAATGGAGGAATCAGTACCAGTATTAGCGCCATGATCTAAACGTAAAATATCACCAGTAGAACTGAATTGAATGTCTAATTGTTGAGTGGATCCATCTATGGTCCGAGAGGAAATACCAGCCCAGGCTTGTTGGGTAGAAGCTAGATTCAACCAAAAGGAATAGGTATAGTTTTTCTTCAATTGCAAAGAACGATCAGTGGGGATGGTAATATAATTGTCGGTGCCGTTTAGGGAAATGGCTTGGCCTAATTTACCGTTCGTATAGTTAGCGGAACCATTAACAACTCCATTCAAACCCTTGGGGCCAGAGTCGTTGGCATTACCATCGAATTGATAGTAGGCAATCAGACCATTCTCCAAAGTCCCAGCGACTTGAGCGGTAAAGGAATCCTCGAGGCCTAATAATCGTTCGGGATATTTAACCGAAGCGAAGAGGAAGAGTAAGACATAGGTGGAGATGATAGCGAGAGAGATATACTTAAGGGTTTTCATATTTAAAAGAATTATTAAATGATTAAAGAGAAAAAGATCCGACTATTTTAATTATATCATACTTATTTCTTATTTAGTATCTTTTAAACCTAGGCTAAACCATAGTCCAAAAAGCATTATTAGACCTAAAATAAGAAATAATTGACCACGGTCAGGTCCAATTAAGCTTAATGATAAAGTCATAACTAAAGGGCCTAAAACATAGGCCAAGGGTCTTGAGATCCTAAAAAAACTAATAATATTAGCATTCAAATTATTAACTTTTTTAAAGAAATAGGTATCCCCCATTACTTCTACACTACTAGCGCCAATTCTGGTAATAAATAAAATAGTTGCCCATAACCACAGGCTACTATGTTCTGGAATAAAAAATAAAATAGCCGTGGCAATAGACATAATAACAAAGCCAAAGCTTAATATTTCTTTCTCACCTAATATTTTATCCGCAATCCTACCTAGAGGAAATTGTAGTATAACAAAAGGAATTAACATAATACCAAAAATAATTCCTATTTCCGACCAAGAAAAACCAATATATTTATGAAGGTAGAGCGGAGTATAAATAGTCATCCAGGAATAAAAGAAATTCAATAAAAATGTAGTTATAAATATGTTTTTTATATTTTTATTCCGACAAATTTCCTTTAAAGTCTGCCAAAAAGATGTAGCTTCATATTTTGAATCATCAAAATTCCTTAATCCTTTCACTAAAATAAATAAAATAGGAATTAAAAAAATCAAAGCGGCTAAATATATTTTCCAATAATCACCATTTTTTAATATTAAACCAACAATTAAAGGAGAAAATATCCAGGCTAAATTACCTAGGGTTAGATAAGTACCACGAATTTGGCCAGTTTCCTTATTCTTTGAAAATCCCTCCAAAAAAATATCCAAAGAAAAATAAATAAAAGAGATGGAAACGAGACTAATAATAAAAAAAGAAACAAGTAAAATTGGCTTTTGGCTAAAAATCAGACCTAGTAGAGCCACCATTTCACTTAGAATTAAAAAAACAGCCATTCGATAATTACCAAATCTCTTTAAAATATAAGGGATCATAAAAAATAGAATAATTGTAAAAATAGAAGCCAAAACATAGACTAAATTTAATAACCGCTCGGTAATAAAAACATTCAAAAAACTAGAATTAATGAAGGTTGGCAAGGCGGTATGAAAAGCAAAAAGGAAACCAATAAAATATACAGCAAAAAAACCCTGTGACCTTAAATTATTAGCCTTAGTTTGCACGGAAGAATTTACCATTTAAAAAGACTGTAATTTACGGGGGAAGAAGAAACGCTGGCATAACCATAATTTTGAGCCTGCTGAATTAAGACTGCAAATATAATGCCAATTAAAACAACCATCATAATTAGGACGAATTTATTATTTAGAATAGTTCTAACTGTATTAACCTTACTCAAATAACCCATATTGAAAAGATTTAAACGATTGACAGAATTAACTTCTGCCGCCGGTATCTTTTTCAATAAATTCATATCTTTAAATTCCCCGCTAGCCCCCAGCATCCCTAATCCAATAACATTAGCATAAAGTGAAAAATTATTATTTTTACCGGTAATAAGATCAAGATTCATATTGTGTGCTACGGTTCCTATTTGAACTTCCCTTTTTAAATTTGCTTTAGTAAATTCAACTAAACCCGGTAACATAGCTGTTCCGCCAATAATATATATATCATCCAATTTTTGTTTAAAAGCTTCCTCATAATAATCAATAGCCTGCTTAGCTTCAGCCAAAATATCCTCAATTAGCGGTAAAATTATTGGCCGAACAATATTTTCCTTGCTCTCCTTAAGGCCAAATTTAATTTTTAAATTATCTGCTTCCTCAATATTAATTTTTAGTTTACCAACAATTGCTTGTGTCAAATGATCTCCGGCCACCGGTACGGTATTAGACATATTAATCATATCATTACTATCAAAAAAACTAAGATTCGTTGATCGGGCACCAATGTCTAAAATCAAACTCTGTTTATTAGAACTTTTTAAAAGGGTTCTAGCTAAACTCAATGATTCAATACATAGGGACACCACTTCCAAACCAATAGAATTGCAAAATTTAACATAATTATTAGCAATATCTTTCGGAATACCAAAAAACATAATTAACTTTTTACTTTTATCAGCTAGTGATTTTTCGGTGAAATCCCAATAGGTCTTATCAATATTTAAAGGCAATTCTAATGAAACCTTATTGATAATTTCATTAATAAGGGCGCTGGATTTTAGTTTACTGTCTATAGAAAAACATTTAACAAATACCTGTGATTCCGGTAAGGAAATTATAGTTTTATTAGTAGAAACCCTTTTAGGCTTAGCCTCCTTTAGAAGTTTTTTTAATTTTTCTGCCAAAATGGCTTGATTTAATATTCGGCCGTTATCTACCACATTTTCTGGTAATTCGGCCCGCCCATAGGTTACAGCTGAAAAACGAAAAACTTTTTCCATTTCAATAATCTCCACTGAGCGATCCCCAATATCCAAACCAAAAGCCTTATCAAATTTTATAGTTAAGGTATTTTTTATTATTTTTCCAATATTCATAATATATTATTAAAAATCAGCGACTTCGGTCCACAAATTTACCTTGATACTAGGTGTATTGGTGGCTACCTCTATTAAAATTTTCTTGGTAAAACTGGAAACGGTACTGGAAGCTTTTATCAACTTAGCTGTGCCACTAGTCTCCACCGTATAAATATAACATGTTTGTGTCCCATCAGGCAACGGAATTGCTAAAGATTCATCACCGGCATAATCCCAACCGTCACCAGCCTCAGTGGTAGACGCTAATTGTAATAGGGCATATTCACCACAAGCATTAACCGTACCCCAAGCTTTTAAAGAATTTTCGGCATCGGCACCTTCATTCATTTCACTGATGGACCGGAGAAAAATTCCGCTCCCCACGGCTAAAACCACCGCACAAACAATCAGCACCATAGTCAAAACTAGAAAACCCCCACTTCGCTTAACCCACTTCACTGAAGTTTTGCGGGTCACGAGCTTCGCGGGGCAAGCTCTCTGATTATTTTTCTTTTGTCTGATAAATCTGGTAGTCATTATTATTGAGTACTGCCATTAATTTCTATAGCATCTCCAACGGCACTACTTATTTCATCCAAGACCGAACGGCTATTTTGATTTACTTCTTGAATGGTTTCAATCTTGGCGGTGCCGAAAATAGCGTTAAAGGAAAAACCGCTGATAAAATACAAAACTGTTCCGGCAATGGCTAAATATAATATTGCTTCTATTAAAGTAAATCCCCCACTTCGCTTAACCCACTTCACTGAAGTTTTGCGGGTCACGAGCTTCGCGGGGCAGGCCTTTTTTCTTTTTGCATCTAAAGATATCATTTATTTATACATTATATCACAAAAATTTCTACTGTTTCCAATCAGTCAAAACGGTTTCTAAGGTAGTACTAGCAATCCGAGCAGGTGTTAAATCCCAGGAAATATTAATGGCAATATTTTTGGTGGATGAAGAAATCTCTGATACTGTTACCACTCTAGTATATTTGCTATCAATTTCATCAGAAGAACCAGAAAAAAATGGCGGGGCACTACTATTATCAAGACCGTGCTCTCCATTAGTTAAACTAGCCCAGCTATTATCTCGCAAAGACCGCACCGCTGATATTCCCTCTTTAGCATAAAATAAAGCTTCAGTCCTATCGGTCGCTAATCTGGTACTTAAATTGGCATCAATCAACATCGTGGCCAAAGCCACTGAGCCCAAAGAAAAAATAGCGATGGCTAAAACTAATTCTAATAAACTAAAACCTCTTTTATTCATTTTTATAATTCTACTTGACATGTTTTTTTGATTTGCTATACTTAAATAGTTTTACAGAACCACCCTGGCGTAAGCTGGAGTGGGTTTTTTATTCTCTCTTAACTTTATTTTTTCCATTTATCAAAATCCTTTTCCATTCATATTCATTATACCACCAAATAAATTTTAAACCAAAATATTTAATCTTACTAAACACTGATTTTAAGCCCTATGGAACGGCTCAACGCCGTTGAGCCGTTCCTTGTTTCCACTTTTCTTCATGTCTGACCTAATAAAATCCTATGGTTTTTCAGCATCATAAATAGCGGTAATTTCCTCTTGAGTTAAAACCCGATTATAAATTCGCACTTCATCCATCTTTCCATCAAACCAGCCTCGATTTGAATGATGGTTAGGATCTGGTCGTCCAATATATAAACTATTTGGCAAACTTAAATTGGCATTAGTATTAACAGCTGAACCATACGGATCATAATATCCCGTTAGTGACCCATTAATATAAAATTTTGGTTTTACAGCCACTGAAACATCAGCCGTTACCACTACATGGGTCCAGTTACCAATTGCTGAAGTTAAAGAATAATTTGAATAAGCATAAAATGAATCACCACCAAACATCGCGCAAAGATAATTGTTATTTTCCAATATTTCAAATCCCCCATTTGCCAATGTCGGCCAATTACCTCCCTTACCAATAAAAGTAGTAATGTCCGGATAAGAGTCTGGCTTCATCCAAAAAGAAATGGATATTTGTCTGGTCGTCTGGGGAGAATTCAAAGAATCACTACTAACAATATCAATGGAATTACCACTACTAGTTCCGCCAACAAAATCATAGGCAGTATTAGCTACACCTTGGACACCAGTGGTTAGAGTAGCACCACTAACCGATCCATTATTTCCATAAGTGGAAGAATCAGTAGCATCAGATAAATGATAATAAGCAATTAAACTCTCTCCCCACTGCGCATATAAAGTAACGTTAGCCGAACCCATGGCGAAGGTGGCGGCGGGAGCATAATCAGTACCACTACCATTGGCGACCGTATTCCAACCGTCAAAACTATATCCAGTATTAACTAGCGATCCGGTATTACCTAAAACCGTGACGGTCGCACCTTCTTGATAAGCACCAGCATCTTCTGGTACTGAGCCACCGGTATTACCATTACCATTATAGGTTACAGTGTATGTTGGTACCTCTATCCACTGTGCATATAATGTAACACTAGCCGAACCTATAACAAAAGTCGCCGCTGCGGCATAATCGATACCAGTACCATTGGCAACCGTATTCCAACCAGAAAAAGCATTACCAGTTTTTGAAAGTGAACCAGTATTGCCTAAAACCGTAACAGTCGCTCCAGAGTCATAGGAATCACCTACTGGCGCAGAACCACCAGTATTACCATTACCATTATAAGTAACAGAGTAAGCTGGTTTCTCATCATTATATATAGCCGTCACTTCACTGGAAGTTAACTCCTGATTATAAACCCGAACATTATCAACTTTACCTTTAAACGGCATGGCCGAATCACTGTTCCACCAACCGGCACCGATTTCTATTTTTTCGGGAAGAAGATTAACGGAACAATTAGTGGAATCTCCGCGTAACGATTGTTCTACGCCATTAACATATATTTTAGTCAGTAACGATGAAGATCCGGCTGGTTTAGTAATCACTACATGAGACCAGTGATCCAAACTAACGGTCATATTAGCAAAAACACCGCAAGTATCATAATGTATACCAAAAGATGTTGTGCTTGGTTCATAAGCCACAGACAATGCTTTATAAGGCCCGGTTCCATTTGGCCGAGCTAAGAAAATAATTCCTGTACTACCACCAGTCTGTGGATAAGCCCATAAGGAAACTGCGTAGGCACCAGTACCGGTTGGAAAACCAGTCGCTGATGCTTTCTTAATATAATCACTGACTCCATTAAATAAATAGCCAGTATTTGATAACCCACCGCGACCAGTTGAAACTGTGGCCCCATAAACCGTTCCATCATTAGTACCAACTGTATCTTTGGCATTACCATCAAATGCCCAGTAAGCAATCAGAGCATTTGTCCATTTAGCATATAAAGTCACATTAGCCGAACCCATAGCAAAAGTGGCATCAGCCACATAATCTGTCCCACCACCATTAGCGGAAGTATTCCAACCCGCAAAACTATAACCAGTCTTAACCAAAGAACCGGTATTGCCCAAAACAGTCACGGTGGCTCCATTAGCATAAGTATTAGAATCTGTCGGCACTGACCCACCAGTACTACCATTACCACTATATATAACCGTAAAGGCAGACTGTGTTGCTCCAGCCTCCAAAGTCGTAAGACCACCAGTTTCCCCAATTAAAATCCCTCGCGACAAATTTCCATAGGTAATCGTGGTGGTTCCAGTATTGAGTGTGGCACCAGTTAATTTAGAAAAAATAACTTCTGTCACTCCAGAAAAAGTCATATCCTCAATTACTGTAAACTCCTCATCCTGAGCAGTGACTTTTTCCGTATAGGAATCACCTTGAAATAAGGTGTAGGCATGTGTGCTATTATCCATATAGACACCAAAATTACTATCATTTTTTTGTAAAACAGCATTATGTCTGGCGCGTTGTAAGGCATTAACCACATTACTAACAGTATCTTCCAACATTTGAGTCCGATAAAAATTTAAACTATAGGGAGCGGAAAGAGCAAAAACTCCAGCGGCAATTCCTACCACCAATAATATTTCTATCATAGTAAACCCAGTAGTGAATTTTGGCTTAGAAATTCCTGTTTTTGTTTTATTAAAAGTAAATTTCATGCAATTATATATTTTCAAATTTTAATCAAGAGAGTTCATCAAATAATTTCAAAAACAAAGCCAAAATCTACTACTGGGTAAACCCCTATACCCCCAAATTTCCAGTTAATTTATAGATTGGCAAAATAATAGACATCGCAATCAAACCTACAGCCAAAGCAATAAAAACCAAAAGAACCGGCTCAATAATAGTTGGTAAAATTTTTGTACGATCAATAATTTCTTTAGTCCAATAATCAGACACTTTAAAGAATGACTCCTCCAGGGTTCCGCTATTTTCTCCCACCGCTAGCACTGATATGGAGTTAGCCGGATAAAGTTCTTTATATTCTTCCATAGTTTTAACCAAGGAAATTCCCTTATTTATTCTATCAGTGATTTCCCGCAAGACTTTCTTATAATATAAGTTTGAGGTACCAACATAGGCGATTTCCAAGGCTTCATCAATGGAAATACCAGACTTCATCAAGGTGCCCATTAACTGAGCAAAAAGAGCTAATTGATAGCCCACCACAAATTCTTTGACATAAGGAAAAAATACTAAAGTCTTATGATATAAATATTTCATCTGTCTGATCTTGAATATTAAAAAGATCGCTAACCATATAAAAAAAGCCCCAGCAATAACAAAAAGCCAATACTTCTGAGTAAATAAGGAAATGGCTAAAACCACTCTGGTAATCCATGGCAAAGCCACATGTAAACTAGTAAACATTGGCACTAATTTGGGTAAAATAAAAATAGTTAAACCACCACCCAATAAAACCACCGCCGTCATAACTAATTTAGGATAAAGCATAACCGAATTAATTTGTTTACGTAAATTACTATCTCTTTCCAACCACACCGCCAAGAAATCCAAATTTTCGGATAATGAACCAGACAATTCACCGGCCTTAACTAAACTGATAAAAATCTTTCCAAAAGCCCCTTCCTCATCGCTAATGGCGGAATTTAAGGACACTCCTTTTTCTAGCCGACTTTTTATTCGCGCCAACACTTTTTTCATTTGCTTCGTCTTGGCCTGATTAGATAAAGAATCAACTGCTTCATTAATCGTGACACCACCGCGCAATAAAACAGCTAAATTCTTAGCAAAATTAATTTGCTCTTCTAGGGAGATTTTAGAAAAAAAACTTTTTAAAGATTTAAAATTCATATGATTCTGACATCACCCTGAAACGTTGTCGCAACGTGCCAGGTTGATGACTTTTTAATCCACATTAGACAAACCCTCCAATTCATCAAAGGTAGTTACCCCATTAAGCAAATGGACTAGACCATTATAATACATTAAGGTCATGCCATTTTCTTCAGCCTTACTTTCAATAGCCGAAGAAGAAACCTTAGCACTAACTAGGGCTCGAATATCATCATCCACTTCCATTACTTCAAAAACAGCAATTCGTCCTAAATAACCAGTGTGTTTACAGACTTTGCAACCAGTTCCCCGATATAATTTTATATCTTTCAATTCTTTCTTAGGGAAGAAATCCTTCATCATTTTCTGAAAACGGATATCCTTTTCCATAGCCACTAGGTCTGGAACATCAGCCGCTGTTTTAGGATAGTTCACCCGGCAATGAGGACAAACTTTTCTAACTAGTCTTTGAGCCAGAACCACATTCACTGATGAAGCCACCAAAAACGGTTCAATGCCCATTTCCAATAATCTCGGAAAAATTGTCGCCGCATCATTAGCATGAAGAGTGGAGAATAAAAGATGTCCGGTCATAGAAGCATTAATAGCAATACCGGCCGTTTCATTATCACGGATTTCTCCCACCATAATTACATCGGGATCTTGTCGAACGATAGAACGTAAACCGTTAGCAAAAGTAATATTTTTCTTTACATTTACCTGTATTTGCTGAACTTTATCAATACTATACTCCACTGGATCCTCAACAGTCACGATATTAATTGGCAAAGCGCTAAGAATTTGAATTAAGGCATAAAGAGTAGTCGTCTTTCCGGAACCGGTTGGCCCCACCACCAAAAACATACCATAGGGTTGAGTGATGGCTTTTTTAACTTTAACGATATCAGAATCATTTAGGCCAAGATCTTCCAGGACAATCTTTTTTGTCCGCTCAGATAGAATACGGAAAACGATATTCTCACCATTGGTCACTGGTAGGATGGAAACACGAACATCAAAATCCATATTCTCCGTTCGATATTCAAAACGGCCATCCTGAGTAGCGCCTCTTTCATCAGTTCGAAGATGAGACATAATCTTTACCCTAAAGACTATCTTTTCATGCATTTGAATTGGATATCTAACCACTTCATTCAATATACCATCAATCCTAAACCGAACGGAGACTGTATCATTAGCCAGTGGTTCAATGTGTACATCAGAAGCATTATTATCATAGGCATATTCCAAAAACTGATTGACTAGGAGAACGACACTATTCTCATCATTGTGAATTTTGTAATTTTCAATCAAGTCCACAACATTTTTAAAAATATTGTTTTTATAGGATTTGAAAGCTTCCAACATTCCGGTGGGAGTCGCATAAAAAATAGTAACTCGCCCATCAGTGGCTTGATCCACATGTTTGATAAATTCAAAATTAGCCGGATTGGTAGTAGCTAAATTATACCCTTCTAAAGTCTTCGCAAAGATGATAGCACTCTGAGCTCGAGCGACCGCTTCTGGAATCATCTCTAATAAATCATTCTGAACATTCTCTTCTCTCAGGTCTACATAGGGTACCTTAAAATACTTGGCTAGGGCTTCACCCAACTTATCATCCTTTATAATATCTCCTTGGACTAAGGCAATTTCGATTAATTCTCCTTTTTTATTCGCAGTCGCAACAGCACTATCAAAAGCCTTGTCACTAATATAATCTCCAGAGACTAGTATTTCCTTTAATTTTTCTGTTGGTAAAGACATCCATTTTTTTAAGAATTATCTAGTGACACTGATGTCAACATCATTTTCCGCACTTGGAGCACAAACAGTAATACGACCGGTGGTAGAATTTAAATGTACAAAATAGGCACTAGAAGTATCCGCCACCCCATCCACAGGGTCAATCGGCATCGCTGTTAAATAGGTAGCGGCATCGCCAACTAATTCCGTAGTTAAACCATAAGCATCTGTATCTGTACTACTGGCGCAGGTATTATCGGCGGCTGAAGATAAACTCAAATCGGCCACTGTTTGACCTGGATCCAAAGTATATTGATAAATGGCATTCAAAATAGTCAAAACATCTGATCGCCTCTGAGCATTACGAGTATCACCAAGCTGTTTGGTGGGATTGATAGCTAAAATAACGATTCCGGCTAAAATAGAGATGATACCAACAACCAAGAGAATTTCCAAAAGAGTAAATCCTTTAGCGCTAACTTTTTTTGTCATATTTTTTTTAGACATTATTTTAATAAACTTGCCCGATAAAGTTTTTATTTAATAAAAATTTTTGCGGGGTTGATAAAAGCTTTTTAGGCCTTATACATTATACCAAACTACTTTTAAAAACACAATGAAAAAGTTATCCACAAGCACCACCTCGTCATCAGAATGCCACTCCTCCTTAGAAAAGGAGAAGATTAGTTGATTTGACTACAAAACTTCATTTGGTAATTCACAACCAGTGATTTTGGCCAAGCTAACCAAACCCTGTTCTCCTTCATGCTTATTACCGGCACCATCAATCCAGGTCGGGTACCCATTTATACCTTTGGCCGTACATAATTCAACATTGTCTGGACATTCCACATATTGAACATATTTAAATGACTCTCCAAAAGCTTTCTTTTCATTCAAACAATGACTGCACCAAACGGCCCCATACATAGTGAGATCCTGACCTGTTAAACATTTAGCAAAGATATCCATCGGCGAATCCCCTTCATAAACAGTAGAGGTGGCAGTCAAACTATTATCGGTCACTACGGTGGTGGTATCATTATTAGTAAAGGAAGCAAAAACCCAGATAATTAAAATAACCACTATAATTCCGACAGTGTATGAAATAATTTCTTTTTTATTTTGCATCTGTATTTATTTGTTAAACTGATTCGTAATATTTGTAGAGCGGTTTTTGTTAAACGTTACTCATTACAACAATCTACTAATTTAGTCATTACATCTTTTAAAGTCATTGGTTTTTCTTCCTCCCCCATCTTTTTCAATTCGGGAATATTTATTATTTTTAATCTCAAAGCAAAAAATAAAGTAAACATCCGATAGGAGTCCGCAAAAAATTCCTTGGCTTCATCTTTTTTCCCCTCCTTTTGTAATTTTGTCCCCACTTCCATCAAGCGCATGGAAGTCGCTAATAAATGTTTAGAGATGCACCAGACTTCTCCTTCCTTCTTATCAATCATCCTAGCTAATAATTTAGTCCGCATAGTTCGCACTTCAATTAACATATCAAAATACTCAGAATTATCCGTTTTAGCGCCGGTAAAATAAAAATGTTCCTCTAGTGAAATTAAATTCATAATCGCCATGGCTAAATCTTCCTCCGTAGATAAATCTAAATTCCCTTGGGCTTTCACCGCCTCCATTTTCTTAATTATCTCCTCATAATTTTTTGTTTCGTCTGACATGTCTGATATCATAACAAAAAACAACCGCCCCGTCTATCAGAATAGCCACCCCTCCTTGACTAAGGAGGGGTGCCAAGTCCCCGAGGCGGGGCGGTTGTATTAAATCAAAAATACTAATAAACCCAAAATGATAAGAATTATGGCCACCCAGATTCTCGCCTTCTTGGTTTCCATTCTTCTTAATTTATCCAGTTTTTCCAAAATCGGCTTATCGGTAGCAACAAAGATGGCAATCAAAAGGGGTAAGACAAAAATTAAATTATATAAAACCAGATAAGCAAAGCCCTTCATAAAAGAAGTGTCATCGTGAAGCAAACCCAAAACTAAAAGATAGGGGCCACCGGTACAAGGAAATTCAAACATACCCACCAGTAATCCTAAAATAAATGAGGCTGGAATAGTGGCCTTAGCAATAAGCTCCCCGACTTTATTATGCGAAGCGTCTGGTAATTTAAGCTTAATGGGAAATTTAGGGAAGAATTCATTAATCAAATTAATTAAGCCAAAAATGATAATGGCAATGGCCCCTAATTTAGCCATACTATTAGGAATATTAAAAATAGTTAAAACTTTCAAAATACCTAGGCCAATTAAAATATAGGTTAGAAATATCCCCGCCACATAAACCAGGCCAGTTTTAATAATCTGTAAACGACTATGACCTAGGCTGAACAGAAAAGCTAAAGTGATAAATAGGACGGAAAAGGCACAGGGATTAATACTATCCACAAAGGCAGCCATGACAATAAGTAAAGGCAAGAAATGGATCTTGGATTTTAAATCTAGGAAGCCAATGTCAATAATCCCGGTATAAATAAGGGCAAAAACAGCCAAAAAAAACGCTAAACCAGCCAGTGATAAATAATGTCGTAATTTCATTCCAATAGTGTATCAAATTTTTCTTAAATGCGCTATAATATGGCCATAATATTACAATTAAGTTATAATTCATATAAAATAAATGAGAAATCTTTTTAAAAAATATTTATTTGGGATTGTTCTATTTTTACTAATTTTAGGAGTGGCTGGAATAATTAAACAAGTTCCCTATTTTAAGGTAAACAATCAATCAGCTTCCGTTGCTTCGTTGGTTGTAACAAATAATGCCACCACCACCTCCGGCTTTGCCTGGAATGATAATGTCGGTTGGATTAATTTTGGCGGTGAAACTAGTAATGAGGAAGGACGAGTCTATGTTTCTAATAATAAACTATACGGCTATGCTTGGGGCGAAAATATTGGTTGGATTTCTATGAATTGTGAAAATGATGATCAATGTACCAGTTCACAATATGGGGTAGTAAATAGTGGTACTGGTGGTCTGTCCGGTTTTGCCTGGGGGGAAAATATTGGATGGATAGACTTTGCGCCGGCTGGTGGTGGAGTAAATATAGATAGAAGTACTGGTGTCTTTTCCGGCTATGCTTGGGGCGAAAATATTGGTTGGATTTCTTTTGATGATAGTGGTGATCAAGGAGTCATAACGAACTGGACTAATCTATGTACCTCATATACTTATACAGACTGGAGTTCCTGTAGTGGTGGTAATAAGACCAGAACGGTAGAAACTAGCGCTCCAATAAATTGTGTTCCTGGTTTAGAACCAGAGCTGACAGACACCTGTAGTAGTGGTGGTGGAAGTACAGTAAGCACTTGTACCTATGAATATTCAGCCTGGGGTACTTGCACTAATAATGTTCAAAATCGAAGTGTTATATCTCAAAATTATACAAATTGCTCTAATGCACCAGAATTAAGTCAGGGTTGTATACCAACAATCGGAATTTCCATTAGCCCCGCTAGCACCACAATTCTTTTTGGTGAATCCATTCAGTTTACGGCAACAGTCACCGGAACTACAACTAATAATAATATCACTTGGGCCGTGATTCCAATTGAAACAATTATTGGAAATTTTTATGGTTCTACCACTGAAAATGGTTTATATACAGCACCTGATCAAAAAACCGTGCCCCTATTACAAAGTATGACTATTACTATTCAAGCTAAAGCTCAAGCTGATATTACAAAAGTAGCCATCGCCAACATTATAATTCGCTCAGCTACTACGACCGCTACTACCACAGCCACCACAACCCCTTGTACTGGCTATACCTATTCCGATTGGGGAGCTTGTATTAATAATATTCAAAGTAGAACAAAACTTAGCAGTATCCCAACTAATTGTTTAGGTGGAGTTACTGCTTCTACCACCCAAGCTTGCCTGTCAGTAATAACAGACACAACTATCCTTTGTACAGATTATACTTATTCCCCTTGGTCTGACTGTGTTAATAATGAGCAAGATCGTATTATTCTAGGCACTATCCCGGAAATTTGTGCTGGCGGACCGGATCCAATAACTGTTCAAAAATGTACTACAACTGGTGGTGGAAATTCAGACAACGATGATATCATACCAATCATTAATATAAATGATTCAACTTTTAATGTCCTAGGAACAACGACAGAAAAACTATTTCTCGGGGCTAAGAAAATTTTTGAGAGTGAAACTGGCTCAACCGTGACTAAAACAATCACCACCACTGGAATAATTGGAGCTGGTATTGCAGCTACTTCGGTCTTTGCCATAAATGGCATGATGGTAGCGGACTTATTGTTCTTACCATTTAAACTTTGGGCTTTATTATTAAGTGCTTTGGGTTTGAAAAAGAGGAATTTACCTTGGGGCACGGTCTATGACAGCGTAACTAAGCAACCAATTGATCCGGCCTATGTCACCTTGAAGAAAATAGGTAGTAAAGAAGAAACCGTTTCCATTACCGATCTTGATGGACGATATGGTTTTCAGGTCGCTCCGGGACAATATTCCCTGATGGCCAATAAAACTAATTACAGTTTTCCTTCGGAAAAACTAGTTGGAAAAATAGATGATACCATTTACAATAATTTATATTTTGGCGAGCAAATAAATATAGAGAATGCGGGAGCCATAATTAGTAAAAATATTCCAATGGATCCCGAGAAATTTGATTGGAATGAATTCGTGAAAAATAAGAAAAAAATGATGAAGTTTTACTCTAAAAGAGAAAAATTTGTCCGTATTATCACCGATTGGATATTCAGAATTGGTTTTATTGTCTCAATCATTTCCCTCTTCCTAGTAACGGCCCCATATAATATTATAATCTTTGGCCTATATGTTTTACTAACCATCTTCCGTAAATTTGGTCTACGCCAAAAAGCTCTGGGTTCAATAACAGAAAAAGATGGTAGCCCACTGTCATTTGCCATTATCAGAGCAATTTATCCAGATCTAAATACTGAAGTCGCCACCAAGGTAGCCGATAAAATTGGCCGTTATTATTGTTTAGTGCCTAAGGGAGATTATTATATTAAAATTGAAAAGAAGAATGATGATGAAAGCTATTCGGAAGTATATACCTCACCTGTCTTTAAAGCTGAAAACGGAATAATCAACAAAGATTTTATAGTTTAAAAAAGCCCTTAATTATTAGGGAAAAAATAATTAAGGGCTTTTTTACTTATTTCTAGCTCGTAAAATTCTGGCCGCCTCACCGACAATACTATCCACCGTCATGGATGCCTTAATCAAAAAGCTAGTGGCCCCTAAATCTAATCCCCGTCTAATATCTTCTCTTTCACCTAAGTTAGACAGAATAATAACTGGTAAATTCTTTGTCTTATCATTTTTCTTTAAACCAGCTAAGACATCAAATCCACTCATACCCGGTAGAAGTAAATCTAGAAAAATTAAATCTGGAATATTCTCCTCAACTTTAGCCTGAGCTAATTCACCACTTTCCACATGTTCAACTACACAACCTTCATCTATTAATTTTTTTGAGACCAAACCACCAAGAAACTTATCGTCTTCAACGATGACGATTTTAGTTCCGGGAGTAAATTTTTGTACATTTTCCATATCTAGTATTATATAACTATCACTCTTTTTGTGCAAATGTCTTTAGAAAAAATTGCTGCGGGACCTGGATTCGAACCAAGATAACATCCTTCAGAGGGATGTGTCCTACCATTAGACGATCCCGCAATGGAGATAGAATACGTTAAAAATAGACTTTTTTCAAGTTTTTTTTAATACTTATACCAAATACCCATACCCAATATTTATACCCTAAGGTATTTTCGAACAGCTAAATAGCTGGAGATGGCACCAAGGGCAATACCAGAACCAAAAATAATGATGAAGATTTGACCGAAATTTTTCAAATAGAAATCGAAGAGATCAAGGCCAATAAAGAAATTCTTAGATAAATTGCCCAACCAAAAAGTCAGGATAAAGAAAACAAAAATAACTAAAGTAGCCGCCACAATACCATACAGAATACCAGAAACTACAAAAGGGCCTTTAACATATCGTCCAGAGGCACCAACTAAACGCATGACCGATATTTCATCCTTGGAAATAAAGATAGCTAATCTAATAGTATTGAAAGTGATAATTATGGAGATTAGCAGGAATAGCATGGCGATCCAAAAGCCGACGGTATTAGTAGCATCGGTTATTCTTGTCAGCCGATCAATCACCACTTTATTCTGAAAATAATTTACTTTTTCTATAATCGGATTTCCGCCCGTACCAGAAGAATCCCCACTATTAAAAAACTTAGCAATACCCTCATATTGAGACGGCTCCTTAGCCTTGATACTTAAAGAAGCAGTTAAGGGGTTTTCTCCTAATTCATCCAGCGCCTCCAAAGTTAAGGAATCATCTTTATGTCTTTCGCGAAAATTAGTCAGAGCTTCTTCCTTAGAAATATAAGTTACTAGAGCGACTTCATTAATCGATTCAATACTCTTCTTCAAACTAAAAATATCTGCCTCATTGGCATTAGAAGTAAAATAAACATTAATATCCACTTTATTTTTAATCTCCTGCAAGGAAAACTTCAAAACTGCGCTCATAAAAATAAGCGAGGAAATAATAAATAAAGCAATAAACATCACCACCAATGAAGACAGGGAGACAAAACCATTACGCCAAAAATTCGCTAACCCCGCTCGAAATACTCTTTTTACTTTTAGCCACATCATAATTTTATTTATTATAGCACGTATGAACCCTTTTTATCATCCCTCACTATTTTGCCGTCTTGCATACTGATTACCCTTTTACCTAAGGAATCTATCACACCCCGATTATGAGTAGTGATAATCACCGTAGTACCAAGATCATTAATTTTCTTTAAAATCTGAATGATTTCAAAAGTATTAGCGGGATCCAAATTACCCGTTGGCTCATCAGCAATTATTACATCAGGTTGATTCACAATGGCCCGCGCAATGGCCACTCGTTGTTTCTCTCCACCAGACAGTTCGGACGGAAAACTATAAATTTTATTACTAATATCTACCAACTCCAAAACATGTGGCACATCAGCTTCTATTTCTTCGTCAGTTCGGCCCGCCGCCTCCATGGCAAAAGCAATATTTTCATAAACCGTTTTATTTGGTAAAAGGCGAAAATCCTGAAACACCACCCCAATTTTTCTTCGTAATTCAGTAATATCTTTACCCTTTAATTTATGAACTTCCTCAGACTCATAAAAAATTTTGCCTTGAGAAGGTTTCTCCTCTGCGAGAATCATTTTTATCAAAGTAGTTTTGCCGGCCCCGGAATGCCCGACAATGGAAACAAATTCCTTAGGTTCAATAGTTAAAGTAATGTCCGACAAAGCCGCACAATCATCCGAATAAATTTTAGAAACTTTATCAAAATAAATCATTATTTTTAATGAACGAAGTGATTATAAAAATAATGAATCCCGTACAAATTTCCACATTATTCTTTACCCTTCGTATACTGTAATTATATCACATAAAATTAAAAAACCTAAAATATCCCCTCTATAAAATTTGGTACTGGGATCATTATCCTTTTAAAAACATTTCAATGTCGCCATCAAAGACTTCATCTACTTTAGCGGTCTCTACCCCACTGCGGTGATCTTTGACCATTTTATAGGGATGCAGGACATAGGAACGGATCTGATTACCCCATTCAATCTCCATGGTCTTACTGACATATAGTCCTTGTTCTTTTTTCTTCTTTTCTTCTTCTCGCCAGGCATATAATTTCCCAGAAAGTATCTGCAAAGCTTTTTCCTTATTCTGTGCCTGAGATCTTTGATTGTCGGAATGAGCCGAAATATTTGTTGGCAAATGAACTATGCGCACAGCGGTTTCTCTTTTATTCACATTTTGCCCACCGGGACCACCAGCGCGGGAATATTCTATTTTTAATTCTTCTTCCGGAATAATTATATCTGATAAATTCATCTTTTCAAATTTTGGAATGAATTCCACCAAAGCGAATGAAGTGTGCCGCAAACCTTTAGCATTAAAAGGTGAAGTACGAACGAGGCGGTGTACGCCATTTTCATTTTTTAATAGACCATAAGCCCCCGCCCCTGAAACAGGTTCGGGCAGACCTTTACTTAAAACCTCCAGTGTAATGTTTCTATACCCACCATGATCATTTTCATTTTGATGAATAATTTGATAATTCCAACCCTTATTATCAAAAAATTTACAATACATCTGTATTAACATTCGAGCAAAGTCCTCGGCGTCTATTCCCCCTGCCCCAGCTAAGACGGTGAGAATGGCGTCGCCGGCATCATATTTGCCACCACCTGCGATCTCCGCTTTTAAATCAGCAATTTCTTTTATAATCGCCTGCGCTTTATTTTTATCAGTCCAAAAATCCACCGCATTCATCTGGGCTTCTAGTTCTGCTAATTTATTTCTTGCCCCGTCAAATTTCTTCTCTATTTGACTGGGGTGTTTTTTTTCTTTATTTTCCATGAGCCAAAGGTGAGAATCGGACTCACGTCTCTACTTTACGAAAGTAGTGTTCTACCACTGAACTAATTTGGCCTAAGTATCTACTTTAGCAAAAATTGTTGAAATAATCTATAAAATAAGCTATTCTAACTAAGCGCTATTTATAAGTGCCAAGATAGCTCAGCTGGTAGAGCACGTCATTGGTAATGACGAGGTCCCGGGT
>CAZIYU010000005.1:0-20237 GCA_964543595.1 uncultured Candidatus Saccharibacteria bacterium
TTTCATACACTTCATATTCTAGCAGAAGTGTTGCACTTACTTGTTGAACTAGCTACACAAGAAAATACCCTAGTCAAACCATTAAATATGGCTTAAAATAAGGCTATTTTACTTGACCCCATAGTAGATTTTTGGTCCAATTTTTATACCTTATGGTCCAAAAATCACTACGAGGCAAGCAATTTATTAGAAATCCTCTGGAAGGTCAAATTTTTTAAATTCTGGGAGTAACTTTTTACCATAAAGCAATCTGGAGAGTGCCTCAGCTGCAACTTTTGCCCCATTTAGAGCATTATGAGGGTGTGGTTCCTCTGGAATGCCTACATATTGCATAATTTTATCACTATTTAGATCTGAACGGTCATGAATTACTGGTGGTATTATCCCCTTCTTAATCATATGCGTATAACAAACAGAATGCTGATCAATACTTCTAAAAGCAAAAGGCCAATCAATATGATAGCGATCAGCCGTCCGATGAATAAAATCTCGATCAAAGGATGGGTTCTGTCCGGCAAAAGTATGTTCTTTTACACTCTTTGTCCATTCTATAAAATGTTTGACTAACTCTTCATCCGTTTGTTTTTTAGAATCAATGGCTTGCTCAGGACTAAAACCGTTTACGGCGAGGGCTTCCTCCATAATATGGGCGCCTTCAAAGGCCCGACATTCCTCATAAAACTGATTTTTAGGATTATCAAAATCCAGCGCTCCAATAGATAATATGGAATGCTTCACTTCATCTACACCAGTTGCTTCAACATCTACAACAATCATAACTTTAGTATATAGTATATTGTATTTAGTATCCAGTATTTATTTTAGTCCTTTGCAATTTGACGCGGGAGTGTAACCAGCCTGCTGAGCTACTTCATAGGAATCAAACCAAATTTTATTTTTCTCCACTATTTGCGAGGCTCCGGCACACCACGGAAAATGATATTTAGTGCCATTTTTTGAAGCCACTAGCATCCCCTTAGCACTCTCACCGGCCACTAGAGCAGCAGCCGACATAGGAATTACAGCTGGTTGAATCGAAGCAGATTCTATCTTTGTTGTACTAGCAAGGGCCGTAAAATCTGCCTTTTTTATAGTCACCTCTCCCCGACCCTTTTCCATGGCGGAAAGCTTACCTAAACCAAAACCCGCCAAACCGATCAAAATAATCGCCAGAACAATAAATGTATCCTCCTTAATATCAAAATTCGCCTTGATTCTGCTAAAGAGCGGCCCAAGACCATCAGTCCAAAAAGACTTGATTTTTTTCGGAAAATCCTTTATACTCATGAGACTAATTATAACAGAGTTTTAATATTTAATATAACAATATGGCACATAAAAAAGCAGCGGGTACAACAAAAAACGGTAGAGATTCCAATCCAAGATACTTGGGTATTAAATTAGCCGATGGCGATAACGCTCAAATTGGTTCTATTATTGTCCGCCAAAAAGGGGTCGGTATTATTGCAGGACAAAATACTAAAATGGGTAAGGATTATACCGTTTTTGCGATGAAGGAAGGGAAAGTAAAATTTGCTACTAAGAGAAAATTATCCTTTGATTCCAAAATGGAAAAGAAAGGGATTGTGAGTGTAATCTAGAAGCCTACCCCTACCCCTTCCCAAGGAAGGGGTTTCAGAAAGTCCTTCCCTTGGGGGAGGATTTAGGAGAGGCTAGATTTTATAATAAGTTTAAAAGAAGCTTCTTTGTTGTGAATTTTAATCACAATATCGTGCTCCCCTATTTCTTTGACCGGATGTTCTAATATTAAATGATCAGGATGAATATTCAAGCCTTTTTGTTTATGCAAAGCTTCAATAATTTGCTCTTTATGAATTCCAGCGAAGAGATGACCTTTTTCATTCACCTTTCCAGTCATTTCAATACTGATACCGTTTACATCATTTAGAGCTTTTTGTAATTCCGCGTCAGTTTTAGCAGTCTCTAATACATCACCCTTTTTCTTTGCCTCAATCATATTGATATTTCCTTGAGTCGCTGGAATGGCCAGGCCATTTGGTATAAGCATATTAAGGGCATAACCATCAGCCACGTTTTTTTGCTCATACTTCTTCCCTATCTTTTTCACATCCTTTAATAAAATTATTTTCATTTTTCAATGATAGCTTAAAAATCAATTTATTTCAATAATTCCAAGGCCTTCTCCATCTGGGTATCTTTTTCGGCCTTAAGGTCATCTTCCGAAATTTTCACTTCATAATCCGGTGTTAATCCCCCATCAGAAATACTAATTCCATTCGGCGTCAACCATTTAGCAATAGTCACTTTTAATGATGCATCATCCCCAATGGATACTAATTCCTGAACTGACCCCTTACCGTAGGTCTTGGTTCCCACTAATTTAGCAATGCCATATTCCTGCAAAGCCCCGGCTAATATTTCTGAAGCTGAAGCAGAACCACCATTCACTAAAATAATCATTTCTAATTTATCAGTGAATATATCATAACCCTTACTACGATAGACATTTTCATCACGACTATCACCAAAATCTTCCCTGACCACCGGTTTACCTAATGGTAAAAACCAACTGGCCATATTGACTGATGAACTTAAATAACCGCCAGGATTTCCCCGTAAATCTAAAATTAATTTATATTTTTTAGATTCAATAAATTCCTTTAGAGCATTAGCAAACTGTGTCTGCGATTGAGCGTAGAAATTGTATAAATTAATTACAAAGACATCATCCTTAATTTCCGTTTCCACCGTCGGTATATCAATCACTTTTCGTAGAATGTCAAAATTATGTGGTTTGCTATCGCCATTTCTTAAAACACTAATTTTTACGATGGTACCAGCTGGCCCGCGAATTAATTTGACCGCCTTATCAGTTGATAGGTCCATGGCTGACTCGCCATCAATGGTAATTATTTTATCTCCAGCCTTTATACCCGAAGCCTCAGCTGGTGATCCTTTTAGGGGCGAAATTACCGACAGAAAACCGTCCTTTATTCCAATCTCCATCCCTATTCCCTCAAAATTACCACTGATATCTGCTTCAAATTCCTTGGCGTCTGCCGGTGGCATAAATACTGTATAGGGGTCACCGAGAGAATCAGTCATCCCTTGAATAGCGCCCCAGATTCGATCTTGTAATGTAGTCGTTGCCTTATCTTTTTTCGTCACCACATATTTTTCATCCAATAATTTCCAGACCTCCCAAAAAGGAGCCATATCAATGATTTCATCAGAGGTGGAAATTCCATTATTCACAATATTCAATCCAGCCCCCACATTGGATCCCGTGCCAGGATTATTCCGCCCATAGACCGTTCCCAAAATAAATGATAAGCCCAAAATCAAGATTAAAATAATTATTAAACGCCACTTCTTTATAATTTTATACATAGTGGTAATATTATAGTATAGAATATACTAATATGCTATAATTTATTCAATATTAGCTAATAAAAAAGCATGATAAAAAAACAAAATTTTAAGGGTATAATTTGGATAGATTCAGAAAGCCCCACTAAGGATGAGGTCAGGGATATAATGGAAGAATTTAGCCTCAGTCCAGAAGTGGCCCAAGATATTCTATTACCTACTTTCAAGGATAAAATTGTCTCCCAAAAAGATTATATATATTTAATTCTACATTTTCCGGCCTTTAAACACACCCATAATAAAAGTCATCGACAAGAAATAGACTTTATAATTGGTAAAAATTATATTATCACCAATCGCTATGAAGCCATTGACGCCATGGAAAAATATGCCAAGATTTTTGAGGTCAATTCAATTTTAGATAAAAACGACGATGAAGGTGGCTCAGGCGAATTATTCCTAGCCATAATGAAAACTATTTATCAATCTCTGTCTGATGAACTAGATTCCATTAACTATTTGCTTCGTGATGCTGAAAAGAATATTTTTGCTGGCCAGGAAAAAGAAATGGTTTCTGAATTATCTAGAATTGGCCGAGAGATCATTAATTTTAATCATATTGTTATGCCCCATGGTAATATTTTGGAAACCTTAAAACAAGATGCTAAAAAAATCTTGAGCAAGGATTTCTCGCTGGAATTGGAAGAGATTATTAATGAATTTTATAAAATATCAAAGATTTTGGAAAATGTTACCGAGGTACTCCAGGAATTAAGAGAAACAAATAATTCCCTCTTATCAACCAAACAAAATGAAATAATGAAAGTTTTGACCATTATGGCCTTCGTTACTTTCCCTTTAACACTTATTTCCAGTATTATGGGTATGAATACTGATTATTTACCAATCGTAGGTATTCGTGGTGACTTTTGGATTGTTATCGGTTTAATGATCGTTTTGGCCGGCTTCTTTTTCACATTCTTCAAAAGTAAAAAATGGTTTTAAATCTTTACAATACACTTACTAGAAAGAAGGAAATTTTTAAGCCAATAAAAAATGGTGAAGTATTATTTTACCAATGTGGTCCTACTGTATACTGGACTCAGCATATAGGAAATTTGCGAGCTATGGTCCTAGCAGATTTTATTCGTCGAACATTTTTATATAATAATTATAAAGTAAATTTTGTTAGAAATTATACGGATGTTGGTCATTTAGTTTCCGACGGTGATACAGGAGAAGATAAGATGGAAAAAGGGGTCAAAAGAGAAGGACTCTCCCCCACTGAAATTGCTAATAAATATATAAAAATATTTGAGGATGATAATAAAGATTTAAACACTCTGGAACCAAGTCATAAACCCAAGGCCACTGAATATATTAAAGAGATGCAAGCCATGATCCAAACACTATTAGAGAAAGGTTTTGCCTACAATACCGATCTAGCTATTTATTTTGATATTTCAAAAGTAGAAAATTACACTAAACTCTCTGGACAAAATTTAGAAAAAAACCGAGAAGGAGCCGGGGTAAGCGATACAGAAGACTCACAAAAAAAGAATTCAGCTGATTTTGCTTTATGGTTTTTCCGTGCTGGTAAACATGAAAATGCCATTCAATATTGGCCTTCGCCTTTTAATTCTCCCTTAGTGGAAAATGGAAATGGTTTTCCAGGTTGGCATATTGAATGCTCAGCCATGAGTAAAAAACTACTAGCTAATACAATTGATATCCATATGGGTGGTATTGAGCATATTCCTGTCCACCATACCAATGAAATTGCCCAAAGTGAATCGGCCAACGGCGTACCACTAGCAAATTATTGGCTTCATAATGAATGGTTAATGGTAAATAATGGCAAAATGGCTAAATCTGAAGGTACCAGTTATAGCCTAGCGGAATTGAAAGAAAAAGATTTTAACCCCCTAGCCTTGCGTTATTTCTTCCTACAAGCAAATTACCGTTCTAAACAAAATTTCACCTGGGAAGCAATGCCATCAGCCCAAACGGGTTATGATAGATTGATAAAAAATATTAATTCCTTGGGGGCTACGGTGGGAAAAATTGATGATAATTTTAGAACTGAATTTAATGAGAAAATTAATAACGATTTTAATACGCCTCAAGCCCTAGCCCTTGTTTTTGCTGTTTTAAAATCTAAACTAGCGGATGAAGATAAATTAGCTACTATTCTTGATTTTGATAAAGTTCTAGGACTTAATTTAAAATAATTATGCAAAAGAACACCCCCGCCAGTCGCCAACTGGCGGGGGGGTTTACAATCAAATCAGGACAAATGAATCTCGCCAGTCGAATGACAGACTCTCTTTTTCTGCTCATCTAGGATAATTTCCCCAGAAGCCAGTTTCTCAAACAAAAGTAGCAGTATCTTGCGTCGCTTCAGTAATTCACAACCGATGCGTTCCGTTGCCTTGGCAGAACCGAGAGCCTCAATAAAAACCTGCTTGAGTTCGTGAGCTGTTATACATCTTACGTACATATAGTCTTGCTCCCATTTGATTATTTAAAAAACACAAAATCCATAAACAGATTATCATATTGAAGTAAGAATAAACACTTGATCTTTTCTTATTTTCCTTCTACAAAAGTGAGGGCCTTGCCTTTTTTATCACCTCGACCAGTTCGGCCAATTCGGTGCACATAATCATCATAAGTAGCTGGCACATCATAATTAATCACATGGGAAACATCCGGAATATCCAATCCCCTGGCCGCCACATCGGTGGCCACTAATATGGCCAAAGTATTGTTTTTAAAGGCTCCTATGGCCTTCTGGCGCTTAGAGTGGGGTTTATTACCGTGTATAGAATCGGCTTTAAAGCCTTTTTCAATCAGTTTTTTAGATAATTTTTCTACCCCATGTTTGGTGCGTCCAAAAATCAAAACCTTATAAAAATCACTCTGTTTTAACAGATTTTCTAAAGTAGCCATCTTATCACCACTGACTCGCACAATATCTTGATCCACATTTTTTGAAGTATCACCAGTCCTTACTGATACTACAATCGGTTCGTGTAAAAACTGTTTTATCAAAGCCTCAATTTCTTTTGACATCGTAGCCGAGAAAAATAAGGTATGACGCTTGGCTGGCATTTTAGCCATAATAAATTTCATATCCGCAATAAAACCCATATCCAACATTCGATCCGCTTCGTCCAAAACAATAGTATTAAATTTAAATAAATCAATAATTTTTCTATTAACCAAATCCTTAAGCCGGCCCGGGGTACCAATAACAAAATTGTTATTTCTCTGTCGCAATTCAGCAATTTGTCCACCGATGGAAACTCCACCCACGCAACAGGCCGAAAAAATTCCAAGATTGGTAACAAAACTGCGCAACTCCTGATTGATCTGCACCGCCAACTCTCGAGTCGGCACTACCACTAAAATCTTTTCAAATTTATTTAAAATTACTTTTTGAATCAAGGGCACTAAAAAGGCTCCGGTTTTCCCTGTTCCAGTATTAGCAATTCCCACTACATCCTTACCAATTAAAATCTGGGGAATAGTTTTGTCCTGAATAAGCGTCGGCGTAACATATCCTTTGGTAATTATATTTTGCTTCAATCTAGGATCGATAATGAAATCCGAGAATTTATTATCAGGCACATAAGCCACTTCCGCTTCCAAAGGCACCGCCTTATTTATGAATTTTGAAAAGTGAATATTCTGACCCATATTAAAACGACCAGCTGGCTTACCAGCTGTTCTATTCCCCCTAAAGGGCTGACTACCAGACCTTCGTGGAGCATTTGAGTGAAAGGAGGGTTTTCGAAACCGGCCTTGATTACTGTTTGTATTCATATAATTGCTCGCTTATAGTATCAAATATGCTCCCACTTGTCAACCTTTTTGAGAATTAAAAAGGACCCGAGTTGCATTTGCATACTCGAGTCCTTTCCCAAAACTTTACTCATGGACCTCAATGATCCGTGATTTGAGCTTGGGGTTGCCGGGTTCTATCTCCTTGACCATATTAATCTGCCCGGCCTTGTTGAAGCCGACCAGAACCAACGGCCGAGACATCTGGTATCTCGTGGTGAAGATTATCACCAATGAAATTACCAGCACGAGAAACGCAAATGCGGTCAAAAAACATCTCTGGCCCTTGAATGTTTCCATATCAAACAGCATACCCAACTCCTTTCGCCACATTGTGGCAACTGAAATGTCAAAACGAACAACTAACCCTCTATTATCAATTATAGCATACTTCGCAGAAAAAAGCAAGTCCAAAATGACTTTTTCTAAAATATGGCTAAAAATAAGGGTATTTTTGCTATTTATAGATCCTCTTAATGAGCGGATTGATTCTAGTCACTATCTCATAAGGACTAGCATCTAGAAGGATCGCAATATCATCGGGTTTTATTTCTTCCCTCCCATCCCGCCCGATTATGGTCACCTCATCCCCTACTTTTACATTTTTTATATCAGTCACATCCACCATCATAATGTCCATGCAAATGCGCCCCAACACTTTTACTTTTTTTCCTTTTATTAAAACTTTTCCAATTCCCGATAGAGATCGTGGATAACCATGCCAATAACCAATCGGTAATACCGCCACTTTAGAATTACGATTTAATTTTTCCGTAAAATCATAACCTAATCTTTCACCGGCTTTTATTATATTTATTTCCGCAATAATAGTTTTCCATGTCAGCACTGGTAATAATTTCATATTATTTTCCACATAAGCACCGGCCTCCCGTGATGGCCAAATACCATAAAGCCCGATCCCCACTCGAGCCATATCACCATGAGCCTCGGAATATAGTAAGGTACCAGAAGTGGCACAAGCATGGCAATGAATTTTAATTCCCGCCTGCTCAAAAGCTCTCTGCCATTTATTAAATATTTCTATTTGACTATTGGTATCCTTTGGAAAAGCGGGATTCTTAGCGGCGGCAAAATGCGTATAAAGTCCGACTACTGTAGCCATAGGCTTCCAACTAATCCCCTCCTTAGTTAAGGAGGGGTGTCCATTCTGATGGATGGGGCGGTTGTGTTCCAGTTTTTTAATTTCACTAATAACTTTCTTTATATCCGACGGTTGAAAACCGTGACGGTGCATGCCGGTGTCTACTTTAATATGGATTTTAATTTTGCCCTTTTTACTTAGTTTTTTTATTTCTCTAAAATAATCAAAGTTTGAAACCGTAATTTCTAAATCGTTAATCATCGCTTTTTCTATCATCTCCGGTAAGGTATAACCCAAAACTAAAATTGGAACTTTTACACCCTCATTTCTCAAGGCTATTCCTTCCACCACTGAATCCACCGCCAAATAATCTATTCCTAATTTTTCTAATTCTTTTGCAAATTCAAATAGATTATGTCCGTAGGCATTACTTTTTACCACCCCCATCATTTTGGTCTTTTTTGAAAGTAGCTTTCTAAAAGCCTGATAATTATGTTTGATGGCCTTCTTATCTATCTCCGTCCAGGTCCGTAAACCTAATCTTTTACTTTTATCCATTTAGCAATATTACCTAAAAATTATATAAAAAGCTAGACAGCAAAAACCACACTACATTGTAGTGTGGTTTTTGTTAAAACTATACTTTAAACTACAAATTCAAATCAGCCATAGCTTCGTCCACACTCTTTGAAGCTCTAACTTCTGGCACCCTCTCTCCAGTTGGAGTAGTGCTAGCACCAGCTCTCATTTCCGGCCTTAGACCGCCTTCTGGTTCGCTGATCTTAAGATTAACTCGAGAGTTATTCTTCATACCAACAACGCGCAAAAGAGTTCTGATGGCCTTGGCAGTATTACCCATTCTTCCAATGACTTTACCCATATCGGTGGCATTGACATCTAAGGTAAGTAAAACGCCCATTTCATCAACCGTCCTAGTAATCTTGACATCGTTTGGATTATCTACCAAACCCTTGATAACGTAATCCAAAAACTGTGCATCTGCTTCCATATTTTTTTCCTTGTCCCGCGTAGTTAATTCTTATTAACGTAGTGGGATTAATTCAATCTTTTAATTCCCTCTGCAGTAGTTCGACCTGTAATTATTAATAATACTGCCTCTTTAAATATTATCATAAAGAAATTTTGAGTGCAATAATCTTATTTTATTTTAAATCCATACATACGAGTTCAGAATGAGTTGTAACTGGTGGGCTATCTGTAACAAAACTTCTCATTCCCTGAATCACACAAACAATTTGACCATTTGAGTATCCAATACCTGATTCTGATGTATATCTTCCTAAGGAGGTTGGTAACATGTCTTGTATATATTTTGAATGAGTATCCTGAACAACCCAACCATTACCAAATCCAAATCCATTATAAGAATAGACCGACATTGGTACAATAGTTTTATTAATTTTCAAATCTCTGTTCATGTTTTCAAGAAATATTTGAGATTTAGTTTCTGGACACACAAATTCACAATTCGGACCAGAACGGCCGATATAAGAACCATCAGGGCATTGCTTGGCGTCCATAGTACAATAAATAGGTGATGTAGTAGCTATTTCACATTTCTCCTCCCAAACACGTAGACATTTATTTTTCACGGCACACCAGGTATAGCCAGCGGAACCAATACAACCGTGAGCATCACGATCATTACCAACTAGATTAGTGGATGTCGGCACATTACTCACGACATCTGGTAAATTGGAATCCGTAATAATCGGCGCATCGACTTTATTATTCTCATAAACATAAAGTCCCCCACCAACCAATAACACTGCGATGATAGCTATTAAAACCGGCACGATAAACCCTTTTTGTTTGTTTTTCATATGATTAAATTATAGCACAAAAAATCCCGCGAGTTAGGCGGGAGTTTCTGTTTTTTCTTCAGTCTTGGGAGTCTCAGCTGGAGCTTCCTCTTTTGGTTTAGCTGCTTCCTCGGCGGCCTTCTTTTCATCTTCAGTCAATTCTTTCTTAATCGGTCGCTTTTTAGGTAAAGCATTTACTTTCTTACCGGTAATTATTTTCTTAGTGATCAAAAGATTTCTCATCGTATCAGAAAGTTGCGCTCCTTTGGAAATCCAATATTGAATTCTTTCAACATCCACATTACTATTATTCTTAGCTTTTCTGGTATCATGATTGCCAAGCACTTCCAAAGCTCGGCCACTTTTTGGTCCTCTTTTGGAATCCACTAAAACGACTCGAAAAGTCGGCTCATGTACTCTACCTACCCTTTGTAATCTAATCATTAACATGAAGGGTATCTTATATGAAAAAAATAGAATAGTCAAGGAAAATAAGACAATTAATATACTTTTACCCCTTTTTCTGCTAGAATCATCCAGTGTCTAAAAAGAAGAGATTTGAGCACCATAAACCAGCAAATATAGCCTTAGTTGGCATTTTAAGTGTAAACGCTAGAGGAGTGGGCTATTTACGATCTAAAGAAGCACAAACTCAGGCAGGTAAAAAGAAGGAAGATATTGAAATACAGAATAAAGATCTAAATACCGCCCTAAATGGTGATACAGTAACCGTTGCCTTATTACCCGCTAAAGGGAAAGAAAGGCCAGCGGGACGAATAATTAGTATTGAAAAAAGAGCTAAAAAAGATTTTGTGGGTATTTTAACAAGACAAAATGGAAAAATAATTTTAACCCCAGATGACAAAAAAATGTATGCAGATATTTTAATTAATAAAGAATCCTTAAGCCTAGCCGAAAAAAATTTAAATAAAAAAGCACTAGTCAGAATTATAAAATGGGACAGAAAATTATCTAACCCTGAAGCTAGTATTTTAAAAATTCTTGGTGAAGGTGGTGAACATAATACGGAAATGGAGGCGATACTCTATGAAAAGGGTTTTGAAATTGATTTTCCTGATAATGTAGAAGGTGAAGCTAAAAAATTAGAGCAGACCGAAAAACCAATCCCGGCAATTGAAATCACCAAAAGACGAGATTTTAGAAATACAGTAACTTTTACCATTGACCCCAAAGACGCTAGGGATTTTGACGATGCTATTTCTATTAAATCACTGACTAATGGCAATTTTGAAATTGGCGTGCATATTGCCGACGTCTCCCATTATGTGAAGGAAATGACCGCCCTGGATGCTGAAGCGATGAAAAGAGAGTTCTCCGTGTATTTAGTGGATCGCACTATTCCGATGCTTCCCGAAGTACTATCCAATGATATTTGTAGCTTAAAGCCCAATGAAGATAAGCTAACCTTTTCAGCTGTTTTTGAAATGACAAAGGGTGGAAAAATAATTTCAAAATGGTTTGGTAAAACAATAATCAACTCAAATAAAAGATTTACCTATGAATTAGCACAGGAGACCTTAAATGCCGGACAAGGCGAATTTTACCAAGAATTAAAAACTTTGGATGATATAGCCATGAGATTGAGAAAAGAAAAAACTGCCCATGGGGCCATCGATTTTGAGCAGGATGAAATCTCTTTTGAATTAGATAGTGCCGGTAAACCAATAAATATTTATAAAAAACAAAGACTTGATACACATAAACTCGTTGAGGAATATATGCTTTTGGCCAATAAGGAAGTAGCCGAATTTATTTTTAAAGCCTATAAAAAGACAAATTCGGATAGCCCATTTATTTACCGCATACACGATTTGCCAGATAATGAAAAGATCACTGCCTTAAGTATTTTTGTCAAAGCTTTAGGTTATGATTTACCGATTGAGAAAAACAAAAATCTTCGAGCTATAGATTTACAAAATCTCTTTAAACAAATTGAGGGTAAAGCCGAGGAAGGAATGATTAAGACGGCCGCTGTCCGTTCCATGGCTAAAGCCATTTATTCCACCAAAAATATCGGTCATTTCGGTTTGGCCTTTGAATTTTATACTCATTTTACCTCCCCCATTCGCCGTTATCCTGATCTTTTGGTTCATCGCTTATTAGAAAAACATTTAAAGGATGAAAAACTGCCAAGAAGTGAGTGGTTGAAATATGAGAAAATCTCCGCCGATGCCACCGAGAAGGAAATCCGCGCCGCTGAAGCAGAACGTGATTCTAAAAAATACAAGCAAATTGAATACATGCAGGATAAGGTGGGGCAAATCTTTGATGGTACAATTACTGGTGTTACGGACTGGGGTCTATATGTGGAAGAAAAAAATACCCGAGCTGAGGGTATGGTGAAAATTCGTGATCTTGGTGATGACTATTATATTTTAAATCAGAAGAATTACTGTATTGTTGGAGAAAAAACCAAGAAAAAATTTAGCCTTGGTGATCAAGTTAAATTTAAAATTACCGGCGCCAATCTTGAACGCCGTTCTCTAGACTGCCTTTTAGTATAAAGAAAGAGGCCGTTCCGTAGAACAGCCTCCGATCGATACCCCCCGTCAAAACTCATCTGTTGAGGCACGTTTCGAGCGGTATTTTTTACCGCTGAACTGAACAGCTATTTTGAGAGCTTTTAGGAATTTCTGTTGAGTCCGATTAGGTCGAGTATGATTGACCACAACCCAGTTATCAGATTTCGTTCCCTTTGGTGGAACACACCTAAAGGCCAATTTTATACTGTTAGGAACAGTAATCTTACGGACCCGCCGTAGATACGGTTGAAGATTTTGCATGACAGCATGTCGAAAATCCTTATACATTGCATCTTCATCTGCTCCGTAGCCAGAAAAGTCAATTCTTATCTTCATTTCAACCTCCTTTTGCTTATTTGATTTGTTCTCCGTATCCGTCAACAAAATACCATAATTATTAAAAAAAGGCAAATATTTCTAATATTAAAATCCAAGATTTAATACTTCTCGCGCTCTTCCTCCTTCTTTATTATTTTATCCAATACATTATTCCAAATACTCAAGTGTCTGGTAAGGGGGCTGGCAAAAAGTCCTAAGGTAGCAATGAATACCAAAATAAATGACATCCAACCAATGCTTACTTCGTTAATATTTTTAATAGTAAAAAACGTAGCATAAAAAAAGAGATACCAAATAATTAACTCTGTTATCCACCAAAATATATTTCTAGACATATTTATAATATTGATTAAAATATAGTAAACTTACCAACCTTTTATTTAAGTCTATACCTTAGAAGGACTAAAAGCAATATCTAGAAAGAAGAACCTAGGCGTATTATTTTTTTGCCAAATTTATTCTCTAGTTCATCAATTTGCCGGTGAACTGTTTCAAATTTATAAGCCTTTTCACTCCCACCAAATAATTCCCCCTGGGAGACAGAACTGGAAACCAAACCCTGCAAAATAACACCAGCCGTACGATATAAAGTTCGTGATAGGGTGATTTCCTTTAACCATTTCTCCGCCAGAGAAATCAAAATTTCGGGTGCATTAGTCGGGGTGGAAAGTTTAATTATTTTCACTAAATATTTAAAATCTTGATCCTTCAAAAGGAAAGAAATTTCCTTCGGGGCTAATTTATAATATCGGGCCTTGGCACAGGCTTCTTCCAAATGCTGGGATAATTGAGATAATAAAAAGATCTTATCATTGGTGGCGGGATGAAAAGTGTGGGTTTTTTGAATGGAGGAATAAACCGTCTTAGGTGCCGAATCTATTTTCATTAAATATTCACCTTTAAGCTCACGCCATAATATCTCATAGGGTTTAGATAAATTATTCTTTAACCAAATCAGATCCTGATTAATAAAATCCCAAGCAATTTTTATTCCACGCTTTTGTAGAAATTCA
This sequence comes from uncultured Candidatus Saccharibacteria bacterium, assembly GCA_964543595.1. Lineage (GTDB taxonomy): Bacteria > Patescibacteriota > Minisyncoccia > Phycocordibacterales > GWA1-40-21 > CAIJXO01. The sequence goes on from CAZIYU010000005.1 coordinate 14,018, forward strand.
GAGGTGCGTGATCCAATACCCCAGATTTTTTCAATTGGTGTTTGCCGAAGAAAATCAGAAACATTATCCAGGTGAATCACCGTTAGACCATTTGGTTTTATCCATTTAGAAGCCACTTTAGCTAAAACCTTATTTGGCGCTAAACCAATAGACACCGATAAATGTAATTCATCATTTATCTCTTTCTTAATTCGTTCAGCGATTTGCAAATAAGTCATTTTAAGCGGACCTTCTAAACCAGTTAAATCAGCAAAGCATTCATCAATACTATATTCCTCCACTTCATCAGCATAACGCCGAACAATATCAAACATCATTTGCGAATAGCGACCATAGGCCTCATAGTCCCCAGGTAAAATTATTACTTGTGGAAAATCTCTTTTAACTCTAAAAATTGGCATCCCTCGGGTGATACCAATAGCCTTAGCTTCATAGGACAAAGCCGAAACAATTCCTCGTTCCTCGCCGGTGACCACGGCTTTCCCTTTTAATTTAGGATTCTTTGCCATTTCCACCCCCACAAAAAAGGCATCACCATCCATATGTAAAATGGTTTTCATTCCCCTATTATACTACAAAGTGAACGATTGTTCACTAGGCATTATTTTGCCACCTGCACGGCTTCATCAAATTGAATAGACAGAAGTTTGGAGACACCATCAGAGCCCATAGTTACGCCATAAATAATACCAGCTCGGGACATAGTCTCGCGATTATGAGTAACCAAAATCAATTGAGAATATTTAGAAAGCTCGGCTATCATATCTCCATACTTTCTAGAATTAGCTTCATCCAAAGCTGCATCGGTCTCGTCAAGAATAATAAATGGCGGTGGATTGACTTGCGACATGGCAAAAAGTAAAGCGATGGAAGTCAGTGCTCGCTCGCCACCAGATAGCATCATCAAGCCTTTGATTTTTTTCTTAGGTAAATTTACTTCAATATCAATTCCCTCTGAAATTTCTTCATGAGAAATTTCACCCTGAGCGGAGTCGAAGGGTTCATCTCCCATCATGCCTTCTTCTAAAATAGCTAAATCCGTATCCCGTCTCTTTTTCTTAATTTCCCTGATAACCGATAATTTGGCCTGGCCCCCACCAAACATTTTACTGAAGAAATCCTGAAATTGCGCATTAATTTTTTCCACTCCAATTTTAAATTCAATAGTTAGCTTATCATCTAATTCTTTAATCAGTGCCTGTAAAGATTCGGAGGAAGAGTTCAGATCTGCTAATTCTTTCTCCAAAAAAGCATCCCTCTCACTGGCATCACGATATTCCTTTAAAACTTCATCAGAAGAACCAATGCCAGCATCCTCAATACGGATTTTTATTCTTTCAATATTTTTACGCCTTTCTTCCTGTTGATTACGCTCCTCTACCATTATTTCCAGCTGTAAATCTTTATATCTCACCGCCTCTAAACCAACCAAAACTCCAGCCTCAGTTAGTTCCTGTTTAAAATTATTTTCATCCACTTTTAATTTATCCTCTCGGTTTTGCAAACCAGCTAATTTAGTATTGATATCATTTTGTTCAGCCATAATTCTGAACACGGCCTTCTCCGCATCACGATTAGAATCTTTTTCTTTTTCAATTTCCTCTTTAACACCATTGTAATCGGCAGTAAAACCAGTTTCCTTATTCTTCAAATTAAGTAATTCGCTATCCATTTCTACCTTCCTCTTTTTTAAATCATTAATCTCAATTTCAATTTCTTTTTGGGCCATTTCATCAGAGCATTCTTTATGAATAGACACAAAATCCAGTAAAAGATTTTTTATCTTATTCAAAATCGTTTTGATTACAGACAAATCCTCGATTAAATTCCCTTCCTCAATATGTCCTGTTACCTTCTGAATTAAATCTTCCACCGCCACTAAATCCACCTTTTTAGCTTCTACTGTTGAAGCCGCCTGTATTTGCTTTTGTTTCTGTCTATCTAAATAACTAATCTCTCCCTCAATTCGTCCTATTTCTCTCATCAGAGAATCTTTAGCTAAACGCGTCTCTCGCAATTTGGTTTCCAGTTCCATTACTTCATTACTTTTAATATCCTTATTCTCAGACTTTTCTAAAACATTTTTAGCCTCCTTAAGCTCTTGCTCTAATTTATGAAGCTCAGCTAAAGGAATTCTCTTTTCCTCAGCTAATTTGGCTTTTTCTGCCTTTAGATATTCGTCCTCTCGTTTAAAATATTCCAAATAAAAATTTTTCAATTGTTCCCTCATCTCAATAGTTTTCTCAATTTTCTCCACCTGTTTTTTAAGGAACTTTAAATGTGGCGCAATCTCTCGTCGTAAAGATTCTACCTGTTTAATATTTTCCTCAGTTTTTTCTAATTTTCGCTGACTATCTTCTTTTTTATAATGAAAAATTTTCAAACCCAAAGCATCTTCAATCATTTCTCGCCGTTCCTTAATATTGGCATTTAAAATCTTATCTGCCTCACCTTGGGAAATAATATGATGACCAGAAGCCCCGATATGGGCGCTCGCCAAAAGTTCAATAATATCTTTTAGACGCACAGCTGAGCCATTGATAAAATATTCGCTGACGGAGTCACGGTGAATTACCCGCTCTAGGGAAACTTCGTCAAAATCCAAATTAAACATACGGCGAGTATTATCAAAGACTACCTTCGCGGAGGCTCGATTAGCCCGTGGCGCATCTTTACCACCGTTGAAAATAAGGTCCTCCACTCGCTTTCCACGGAGAGACTTAATACTTTGCTCACCCAATACAAAACGAAAAGCTTCCGCGACATTACTCTTGCCGGAACCATTAGGCCCGACAATGGAGGAAATTGGGGTATTAAAATTAAGCTGGGCCTTCTTGGCAAATGATTTAAAACCGCATAATTCAATACTCTTCAACATCACCCTATTCTATCAAAATCCTTTCCTTAACACAAAACAACAAATGGTAGACGACCGTCAGTGATTTATTGTTTTCTAATTAATACAATTTTTAAACTATATTTAAACTTTATAAATCAAAAAATTCCAAAATTGGCCTATCGTTCTCTACCCTATCCACAATCATATATAAAACATCCTTACCAATTTTAAAATCAGCTTTTATTAAATTAATAAGATCCTCGCAATCATAAGGATAAATCCAAACGCTTTTTTGCAAGCACATAAATCCAATATTAATTAGAGTATTACGAACCTTAGATCGTAAAGCTCTTCTTTCCTCCTTAATATCAAAAATAATCACTCGCCATTTTTTATCCCAGCGTTCTGGTTTTACCAGATTGTAATTTCGTGCCTCAATTTTATTTAAAATATTTTGCCCTTTTTCTGTTAATCGAAGAAAACAGCTTTCATTATATTCTAAAAGACCATCTCGAACTAATTTTCTACGAGAATAATTTATAGATTCAATTCGGCTTCGACCAGAAGATTTATCTTTACCCCACTCTTTCAAAATTTTTAAAACGCCCCTAGCTGCCATGGGAGGACTTAATATACCAACAGCGGCGACAGATATTAAAAGAGCTTTTTGGATTTTTCCTATTCCGATTTCTTTTTTCAATGATTTTTCTAAATCTCCCATCAAAACAGTATACAACAAACTACTGACGACCGCTAGTGATTTGTTGTATGTGGTTTTTTAGAAAAATTAACAAAAAATATGGTCTGAACTGAAAAAATTCAAACTAAAAAATTACCAGCCTTTTACTTCCAAGGCCTGGCGGGCGGCGCTTTGCTCGGCTTCCTGTTTAGACATACCCACGCCTTCAGCGATCAATTCATTATTTAAATAGACGCCAACGGTAAAATGCTTATCATGATCTGGACCTTCTTCCTTCAAACTTTTATAAACTGGTGTCTCGCTTTCTTTTTCCTGAGCTTTTTCTTGAAACTTGCTCTTGGCATCAATCCAACTTTTATCCTCCACAATTTTATCAATTAAATGAAAAAGATTTTTGGAAATAAAATATTTGGCAGTATCATAACCTTGATCCAAATAAATAGCACCGATAATCGCCTCCATAGTATTAGCTAAAATATATTGTCGTGCCTTACCAGTATCCTTGGCTTCACCTTTAGAAAGCAAGAGAAAATCATTCACATTTATTTTCTGAGCCACTTCCGATAAAGTAATAGCATTTACTAATGACGCTCGGTAAGCCGTCAGATCACCTTCATTACTATCTGGATATTTTTCAAATAAATATTCAGTGACAATTAGCTCCAAAACAGCATCACCTAAAAATTCCAAGCGCTCATTATGAGAGGATTCGGCTCCCCGATTTTCATTCAAAAAAGAGCGGTGAGTAAAGGCCCGTCGAAGAAGCTCCTTATTTTTAAAGGTAATTCCCGAGGCCTCTTCAAATTTAGTGAAATCAGGATTTACGTTCTTGGTCATATACCTATATTAACTATTTTTGCTGAGAAATCAAGGAAACGGCCTTGGTGATAAATGGTAGAATATCACCGTAGGTTTTTAAATTCTCAAGTTCAGTTAATTTAAACCAGCGAGCTTCATCCAATCCCCCATTATCTTTTTCCAAAATCAAATCCTGATATGGGCCCTTAGCTAGAAAATATATTACCTGCTTCCTTATTTTTCCTTTTTCCGGATGATTAGCCACATATTCATTGCGACCGATTTCATCGAGTATTTCGGTATCCAAACCGATCTCTTCTTTTACCTCTCTTTTAGTACCATCAGTTTCTTTCTCATCAGCCTCTAATCTCCCTTTAGATAGAGTCCAGTAGCCAAAAACATCATGCACTAGAGCTAAATAATAATCTGTCCCATCATAGGCATAAACTACGGCCCCACCTAATTTTTCAATTGGCATTTCCTCATAGGGAATATCTACTATAGTTTTCTTTTTCTTTTTTGACACAGCATCTTTATCCGGTTCACCCAGTTCCTTATAAACGGAACCTAATACACCATTCACAAATTTACTGCTTTTCTCGCCACCATAATTTTTAGATAATTCAATGGCCTCATTAATGGCCACCTTAGCCGGTACTTCCTTACCATCTGTAAAAAGAAGCTCATAAAGCCCAATGCGCAAGATATTTCTATCAATAGTGGAAATTTTATCCAAGGGCCAATCCGGTGCCGCTTTTTCTATTACCAAATCTATTTCTTCTTTCTTACTTAAAACACCTAACAATAGACTACGCACAAAATGTAAATCCACCACATCATTAGCAAATTCCCCAGCGTCCCGGTTCAGAATTTCCTCTGGCGATTCCAGCTCCGAATAATCTCTGAAATCAAGTTCAAAGAGTGTTTGCAGAACTATGGATCTTGCGATATGTCTATTGGCCATTGTAAATAACTTTTTAATTAAACCTACCTAAAGTTATTATACACCTGGGTAAATAAAAAAGCAAAAAAAAAGGAATATCTTGTGCTTTTCTATTTTTCAGCTTCTGACTTAGCTTTGAGTTTCTTTTCTTTTTTAATAGTCTTAGCCATTACATCCAATACCTGTCGGCCATTATATTTACCACAATTAGTACAAACTTTATGATTTAATCTTTTAGCCTGACAATCTGGACAAACAGAAAGACCCTGCGCAGTTAAAGCGTGATGGGAGCGGGTATTTCCCCGCTGGGCTCTGTTATGTCTCATTCGAATAACCATGCGGACTATCCTACCCTATTTTGATTTTAAAATCAAGCCTTTAAAAGTCTTTCTCTATGTATATTAGACAAGCCCTGTCTTTTCAACAAAAAAACCAGAACTAGGCATAATCTAACCTTGACTCCATCTGATATCACTAGCTTTAAAAGTTTCTCGATTTAGCCATTCACCATAAACCGTAGCGGCTATAGGCATATCTCCACTGGTCCTAATATTATCAAATAAAGGGTAGAATTCCGCCCAATCAACCGAATTTTCTATTTCATTATAAATTCCAGTTAGGATAATAAAATTAGTTTCTGGCCCAACCTTAACTTTAATAAGTTTGTCATTTTCCGTCATATTAAAATCAGTTAAAGTCGCACCGATACTAGTGGTATTACAGTCATTCAAATTACAGTAAATAGTCAGATTCTCACTCAAAGGTGGAAGATTTATATAGTAGAAGGAAATTCCACCAGCAATGATTAATAAAATAATAATTATAATTAAGGAGATCCAAATTTTTTTTGTTGAATTGTTCATCTCAAAATTATAACATATTTCCCCCTTTTCTCCACTCCTCAATTTTGGCATGATTGCCAGATAAAAGAACGGCGGGG
>CAZIYU010000006.1:0-17083 GCA_964543595.1 uncultured Candidatus Saccharibacteria bacterium
CACCAGCACATAGTGGATATGAGTGTTGGCCAGCCTGGAGCGATTCTCAGTATGAAGATGTTATACATAATACTTATATTTGGAACAATACCTTTAATGGAATTGTTCAAGCTCCTTATCTTAGTGATTGGCCGGGTTCCCTTAAAATAGGTTCTAATCCTCAGACCAGTCCTACAGCTAATGCCTGGACTAGCGCACCATCTCAATTATTATTACCAGCTGATCCACATCCCTTAACTTTAATTTAAGATTATATAAAAATAGTTGCTTTTTAAGCGTTATTATGTATAATTGTTCCCATGTTTAAATTAAATGTGGACAAGAGAGACGTGAAGGAGAATTTGGATTTATTAAGAAAATCCGGTCAATTACCGGCGGTGGTTTATGGACCAAAAGATCCATCAACTCCTATTAAGATGAGTATGGCTGATTTTAAAAAGGCTTGGAAGACAGCCGGTGAATCCACAGTGGTTTCTTTGGAAGGAAATAATATTGATGCTGATGTCCTTATTCATGCAGTGGATTTGGATCCGGTAACTGATATGCCAATTCATGCTGATTTTTATGCTATAGAAAAAGGTAAAAAATTATCAGTGGATGTACCATTGGAATTCATTGGTATTGCACCAGCGGTCAAGGATTTAGGGGCCGTGTTAGTTAAGGTGGTTCATGAAGTGGAGATAGAAGCTTTACCAAAAGATTTACCTCATAAATTGGAAGTGGATATTTCGAGTTTGGTAAATTTTGAGAGCGTTCTAACCGCCGAGGATATTAAATTACCGGCAGGAGTAACTTTGAATACTAAATTAGATGAAGTAATTGCCTCAGTTTACGAACCTAAGGAAGAAGTAATAGAGGAAATTCCAGTTGATCTTTCCGCTATTGAGGTAGAGAAGAAGGGTAAGGCCGAAGTTGAAGGTGAAGGTTCTGAAATAGCTGAAGGAAAAGTGGAAGAGAAAACTGAGAAAAAAGGGGAAAAGAAATAGTCTGCCGAATCTACGATAGCCGGCTGGGCTAAAAAATAGAAAATATGTTAAAATAATGGTAATGAAAAAAATTATTACCGTTATTTTAATGTTGTTTATTGGCGGATTTTTTATAAATGGTATTTTATTTGCTCAATCTAATAGTTGTTCCTTATCTGCTTCAGAATGCACTCGATTGCAAAATGAACTTAATGCTGTTCAAAAAGAAATTGATGATTTACAAAAACAGGTAGATAATCTGACCTTACAGAAAAATACTCTAAAAGGTGATGTGTCACTTTTAACAGCTCAAATCTCTAAGGCGGAGCAAGAAATAAAACAACGTAGTATAACTTTGACCGGTTTAACTTCTGAAATAAATCAAAAAGTGACAAATATTAGTAATTTAGAGATTAGGATTAAAAACGATTTGAATTTATTAGCTAATCTCTTAAAGAAAAAAGATCAAAATGAGGTGGAACCAGTTTTTTATCTCCTATTATCTTCTAAAGATTTGTCAAATTTAATTGTTGACGTTGATGAAATTGGGCAGATTAACATTGGTTTGCAGGATTTGTTTGCAGAGCTACGAGGGGTTAAAACTCAGACTCAAAAAGAAAAAGAAGCGCTAGATGAAAAAAAGAATCAAGAGCTAGACGCTAAGTATGTGGTGGAGCAGAAAAAGAAAGAAATTGCTAAGGATGAGGCTAGTAAAAAACAGTTGTTGGACATTACGGTTAAAACGGAATCAAATTATCAAACTATTTTAGTTGAAAAACAACGTCAAGCTGAGGTTATAAGGAGTGCTTTATTTGATTTGCGTGATGCTGCCGGTATTTCATTTAGTCAGGCTTTAGAATATGCTAATTTTGCTTATCAAAAGACTGGTGTGCGTCCGGCTATGATTTTGGCTATTTTATCTCAAGAATCTGATATGGGTAAGAATATTGGTTCTTGTTATGTTTCCAATTTAACAACCGGTGATGGGGTGGGAAAGAATACCGGTTCTCCATTTCAACAGGTGATGAAGGCCCCAAGAGATACTGTTCCGTTTGAACAAATAACGAAGGAATTAAATATGACTTGGTCAGTGACTCCGGTCTCTTGCCCCCTTGGTTATACCTATTATGTTGGGCGAGGTTTCGGTGGGGCTATGGGTCCATCGCAATTTATTCCTTCCACTTGGCAACTTTTTGCTGGCCGATTAAAGGCCGCTCTGGGCGTGGCTATGCCTAACCCTTGGGACCCTAAACACGCCGTGATGGCGACCTCAATGTATCTGGCTGATCTAGGGGCTTCAGCCGGCACTTATACTGGTGAAAGGAATGCGGCCTGCCGTTATTACTCTGGTCGGGCTTGTGATAATGCTAAACCTTACAATACTTCTTATGGTAACTCAGTTATTGCTAAGGCAGAGAAATTCCAAGCGGATATTGATTTCCTGAAGAGTATCTAAATAATCAAGGTTCAACCTTAAATCCCCAAAAAGGTTGAACCTTGATTATTTTATTTAAATCTGCTAGAATCCTAGGACCATGAAAAAAGAGATACATCCAAAATATTTTGAGAAATCAGAGACGATTTGTGCCTGTGGCGCTAAATTTAATATTGGTTCTACTAAGGAAGCAATTGCGGTGGAAATTTGCGCTGTCTGCCACCCATTTTATACTGGTAATGATAAAGTGCTGGATACTGCTGGACGCGTGGAGAAATTCAAAGCTCGTAAAGCAGCCGGTGCGAAGAAAGCTAAGTAACGAAGCAGGGCTAAGTATTATGTTTTTGGAGAACGCGTAATTTTTCTGCTGAAAAATTCGCTCCCACTCAGGCCGTCGCCTTCCGTGAGTCTCCTAAAACACAATACTTAGCCCTGCTTTTTATTTTGTGCTAAAATAATCAAATGACCATTGAAGAATTTAAAAATAATAAAAAAACCACTTATTTAGCTGATGAGTTTATTCGGCTGGAAATGGAAGAAAAATCTGTGACAGAAATGTTGACCGGTGATTCTAGTATGAAGGAAATGGCGGAAGCGGAATTACTGAGTTTGCGACCACAAAAACAAGCCATTTGGAAACAAATGGAGGATATTTTAACTGAGGAAAAACAGGAGGAGGAATTTCCAAATGAAATTATTATGGAAATACGGGCCGGAGTCGGTGGGGATGAGGCGGCGCTTTTTGCAGAAACCTTAGCTAAAATGTACGCTGGTTATGCTGGTATCAAGGGTTGGAGTTTTTCCCCGATAGACGAAAGTCGAAATGATATTGGCGGTTATAAGGAAGCCAGTTTTGAAATAAAAGGTCTTGGTGTTTATAAAGAATTGCGTTATGAAATGGGAGTTCATCGTATACAGCGTGTGCCAGAAACAGAAAAGAATGGCCGAGTACATACGAGTACCGCGTCCGTGGCAGTTTTGCCGATTAGAAAGAAAAGTACGGTGGAAATAAAACCAGCCGATTTACTTATTGAATTTTCTCGAGCTGGGGGTAAAGGGGGACAGAATGTGAATAAAGTGGAAACAGCTGTGCGTATTGTCCACAAACCCACTGGTTTAGAAGTGCGTTGTGTGGCCGAGCGAAGTCAATCCCGAAACAAGGAAAAGGCCATGATGATTTTGCAGGCCAAATTGGAACAGCAAAAATCCGAATCTGAGGCTATTCAATTTGCCAAGGAAAGAAAAGATCAAATTGGGACCGCTGATCGGTCAGAAAAAATCCGCACTTATAATATTTTGCAGGATCGGATTACGGATCATCGTGTTCATCAGTCTTGGTATAATATCCCTAAAATTCTAAGTGGTGAAGCTTTTGGCGATATCATTAAATATGTCGGTGAAAATATCGGCCAGGTGGCTGACGGCAAGGTAGAAGATGACGAATAAAAAGGTTGCAATTTTACCCTATATTTGTTAAGCTACCTGGACATATGATAGAAGAAAAAAAGATCAATAACGATCGAATCGACGCTATGTTTAAGGCTGGGGCGCATTTTGGTTTTTCTAAAACCCGACGTCATGCCAGTGTCGCTCCTTATATTTTTGGGGTGAAAAATAGAGTGGAGATAATTGATCTAGAAAAGACTGATGAATTATTGGATCAGGCTCTAGTTTATATTGCTGGTCTAGCTAAAGAGGGAAAGCAGGTATTATTCGTGGGTGGAAAAAACGAAGCTCGTGGCTCTCTGAAATTAGCCGCGGAGTCAATCAATATGCCTTTTGTGGATGGACGTTGGATTGGTGGAACTTTGACTAATTTTCCGGAGATAAAAAAGAGACTTAATAAATTAGAGGATTTAATTAAGCAAAAAGAGAAAGGGGAATTATCTAAATATACCAAAAAAGAGAGATTAATGATTGATCGGGAAATTGAAAAATTGGAACGATTTTTCTCTGGTATTTCTTCTCTCAAGGACTTACCAAAAGCTTTGATAGTAATGGATCCTAAGAAAGAAATTATCTCTGTTAAGGAGGCTCAGCGAATGAATATACCAGTGATGGCTTTATGTGGTACGGATTGTGATATTAGTGATATTGATTATCCGATTGTGGCCAATGACGCTTCGGTTTCCAGCATTACCTTTTTTGTGACTGAAATTGCCAAGGCCTACAGTAAAGCTAAGGTCTTGAAAGTCTAGTTCGAAACTAGTATAATTACTTCATTATTAATAGTTTCGAAAAAAGTAAATATTTAATTTTAAATGTCCTCGGATTTTCTCGCTCAGAAGTCTCGGCCAGACATTTTAAAATCAAACATTTACTTTTTTCATAAAAATAAAAAAATGACAATAACCACAGAGCAAATCAAAGAGTTAAGAGATAATACGGGGCTGTCTATTATGCAATGTAAGAAGGCTTTGGAAGAGGCCGATGGTGATATAATCAAGGCCACAATTCTCTTACAGAAGAAAGGGGCTGGTATTGCTGCTAAGAAGGCCGATCGTAATTTGAATGCCGGCCGAGTGTCTTCCTATGTTCATTCTACAGGCAATATTGCTTCTTTGGTGGAGCTTCTCTGCGAAACAGACTTTGTGGCTAAGAACGAAGAATTCGGCGCTCTAGCCTATAATTTAGCGATGCAGGTGGCCGCTACCAATCCGGTTTATGCTAAGATGTCTGATATTCCTGAGGAGGCTAGAAAAGAGGCTGAAGGAGCTTTTGCTAAGGAAGTGGAAGGCCTGCCCGCCCTCCGGGAGCAGGCGGGCAAGCCAGAAGATATGAAGGCTAAGATTTTAGAGGGTAAAATCAACGCCTATTTTAAAGAAAAAGTATTGACGGAACAGGATTATATTAAGGATCCAGAAAAGACAGTTAAGAATTTGCTAGAAGCCTTCATTCAGAAATTCGGTGAGCGAACTGAAATCGGGCGATTCACTAGGATCGGTGTCGGTCAAAAATAATTATGACTAGCTTTATAATATTTATAATTTCCTTAGTCCTGATGGCTTTTTTACTGACCATAAAGGGTCGGGAAACTTCCTTAGGTCAGAAAAGTTTTTTCTCCGTTTTCTTTTTTCGTGGCGATTTAAAACTGCTAAAATTTTATCTTAAGCTAAAATTATGGTGGGGTCATATTAACTTTAAGAATACTAAGTTGATTTTAGCCTGGATTATGGTTAATATGCATAAATTGATCATTGGTATTAAAAGGAAATTTGATCATAAACAAAGTCATTTCTTCACTCAGAAGGATCATGATATGACTAAAAATAAGGGCTCGGTCTCTTTCTTTCTTAAGGATGTAGCGGAGTATAAAAAAAGTTTACGAGAGGGAAAAGGAGAATAAGATTTAAAAAGTAGTTTGATAATTTGCCGCCTTAGCTCATCTGGTAGAGCGCCACTTTTGTAAAGTGGATGTGGTCAGTTCGAGTCTGGCAGGCGGCTCAGTTTTTAGAAGTACTACTAGTAGTAGTGGTGGCCGTGGAGGTCGCCAGTACCCAGGCTGGCAGTGTAGCCTCGACTTTTTCCTTATCCAAAAAACCATTATAGACTTTATCATTTATGACAATGGCTGGTAGGGTATCCTCAACCTTATTGAGAGAAATCATAGTCCGTAGAGCTGGATTATCTAAATTGTAGTCGAAGGAATAAATTCGCAGATTCGGATATTGCTCCCGTAAATAGGTGAGCACATAGCCCTGCTGTTCACATTTAGGACAATCGGCGGAATAAAAGTAGAGGATAAAGACCGGTTTGGTATTACATTTAAGACTAATTTTTTTCATCAGTAAATAATCCTTGATTTGTAATAGGGTGTAATAGGTTTTTAATCTCAATAAATCAGGACTATTTTTCCCGAAATTAATTTCCGTATAGGTAAGTTTTTGGGCCAAAGCATTGAGTTCCTGGGATAAGACATCAGCGGATAAATCTTTGCAGGCCGATTCCGCTAGTAAATCATATTGCGTTTCCGAGGACATAATATCGGTGGCGATTTTATCTTCAATATCTCGGAGATTGGTAATTTTTTTATTATTTAGATAATTACTAAGAGCAATAGCCGTCAAGAAAACCGCGGCAGTAATGATAAAGGTCAGAGCATATTTTTTCCAATTCATTGTTTGCATTATTCAAATAATTAACGCCACATAGTTTTTTTCGATACTAACACATTGTAAACAGATTTTGCCAGCCAGGTTGGGTAAATAAAGGGGTAGAGGAATATAAAGTATAAAAGCTCCATTCTTAATTTAATTTTTCCTTCAGAGATTTTTCGGCCGAGTAGGATAAGAAAGATCATCAGACCAAAACTCAAAATAGCGATTAAACCGATAACATTGGTATTAATATAAAACCACTCAAAATTAAAATGCCAGCCTTTAAAGGGTAGAAAATTAAAATTAACGGCTTGCCAATTTAGTAGTCCAGTTTTTATTTTTGATAGAATATTTATAATAAATGAACTGGCCAGCCAGAGGGTGGAAAGGGTGGAAATAATCATAACTGGTAGCACAAAGAAACCTAAATTGCCCTGGGTTTTATTAAAGAATAATTCTTTATAATCAATGACATTTTTCAAGAAACCATAGGTCCAACGTAGGCGCTGGGTAAATAATTTGGAGAATTTATGGGGCGCAATGGTATAAACGAAAGCGGTATGACAATTCTCAATTTTATAGCCATGTTTTTGCAGGCGCATGGCCATTTCCATATCTTCTGTATTATGGGCTTTTCTATAGGGTCCCAGATTAGTAAATACTTCTCGACGGAAAAAGGAAAAGGGTCCGGGCGTGACATACAAAGCGTCAATAAAAGAGAGCATTTTGCGGAGAAATATGCCCCAATCATGCTCAACTTTCTGGATTTTTAATAAGATATTATGTGGCTCATAAATTTTAATAGCTGGTGTAACAGCCATGGTTTTTGGATCGGAAAAATAAGTCACTAGATTTTTTAAAGCTTGGCTGTCAACAAAAGAATCGGCATCTAAACAACCAATAATATCACTAGTAGATTGGCTGATGGCAAAATTTAGGGCTGTATGCTTACCACCATTTTCTTTTCGGAATATTTGAATATTAGGATGATTTTGATATTGCTGAATTAAGTTCCAGGTATTATCGGTACTGCCGTCATCTATAATCATTATACTAAGCTTGTCTTTTGGATAATCCAAAGCTAATAGGGAATTAATCGTCCCGAAAACACTTTTCTCTTCATTAAAACAAGGCACCACAACAGTGGCCGTTGGCAAGTTTGCCGGCAAAATATCCGTTTTCTTTTTCATCGCCGGTCGGTTTTCCAGGAAGGTCAAGAGCAGAAAGACTTCAAAGAAAAGGGAGATAAAAATAAAGACACAAATAATAATACTTGGTAAATCCCACATACTCAAATAATAGCATTTTAAAGCAGGCGAATCAACCGTTCTTTAGTCTCCTCGGGGCTGGTGACGCGGATGGTGTCCACATCCATTAGGGAGACGGGATAGTCATTGCCATTCTCATACACAGCATCACCAAAGAAGAGAATGTCTTCTTTTTTCATATTGAAATCTTCCATTATTTTTTTAATGCCAAAAGCTTTATCCATTCCCTTGGGAGTAATATCAATGGAGGTGGTACCACCTATTTTTACTTCAAAATTAGGTAATTTCTCCATTAATTTTTTTTGTATGGCTAATCTTTTCTTAAAATCAGGATCCCAATTTTTTTTAATATTTGTCGGCGCATTTTCACCCAGGGCGGCATAGGTGATACCAGAGTTACGGTCCTGGATTTCTCGGCCAAAGCTAATATTATTGCAAAGTTCAGGATCGGTCTGGTCTATTTCTTTAATCGCTTGAATGATTTCCTCTTTTTCTTTGATTGTGAAATTGTGAGAAGAAAACTCTTGCCAATTTCTGGTCCACTTCATTAATCGACGGGTAAAAATCCATAAACCGCCACCGTTAGTTGGCAATAGGATTAAGTTTTTATTTAATTTAGGTGGGAGATTCAATTCATCGAGAATTTGCTCCTTAATATTAGCAAAAGCCCCGCCAGTGATAATGGCCACCTTTTTTATAGCTAATAGTCTTTTTAGTAAATCAGCCATTTCTGGGTCTATTCTTGATCGGCTGATGGTTAAAGTTCCGTCTACATCAAAGGCCACTAATTTCTTATTGGCTAGTATTTTATTATTTCCTTCGGCTAACATAATATAAAGATTATAGCATAAATACCTGAAAATCTGTTATAATAGGGAAGTTATATGAAGATAAAAAAAGACGAAGTAGAAGTCTTAAATAAAGTCCGAAGAAAAGCCCATATTCTGGGAGAAAAAGTTTTAATTGTTTCTAAGCCTGATCGGGCCCGGGCTTTTCTAATTTCTACCAAAAGGCAGATCGCTGAAACTCGGCAAGTTTATAAAAAGCTGATTCATCAGGTTAAGCAGTATAAACATTTGACCCATGAAGTGGAAAATCTGTTTGATAATTATTATATCGTCGACAGTGCTATTTCTGATGTTTTGAATAGTCCGATTGATAAGGATTATAAGAAGATTGTTCAGACCGAAAAAAGTCCCAATGTCTTTATTCCGCGCATCTATCATATTCTGGCTGAATTATTAAAGTTGGAGGAATTTGAAATTGATCGCGATATTCTTTATGGCTTTTTACAGGCTTATCAGAATAAGGCGCATTTATCTATTAGGGAATTGAGTTTTGTGCCATTCTTTCTCCGAATTGTTTTAATTGAAAATATTGATAAATTAATGCAGGGGTCAATTGTTTCCCTCAATGAATTTAAAGATGCCGAATATTGGTTCCAGCAAATAATTAAAAAAGGTAAGAATCAGGATTATTCTAAATTGACTTCCAATTTGGCGTCCAAATATGGAGTCATCCCGATTAATCTCAGTTTTAATTTATTACAAAAATTATCGCAATACGGCCCGGATACCAGGCCCATAGTAAAATGGTTGAAATTGAATTTATTGAAGCAGGGAGTCAAAATTAATGATTTGGCGGAAATTGAAAGCAAAAGGCAAAATTATATTTCCAATCAGATTGCCAATACCATAAATAGCTTACGTTGGATTAATCAAAACCGCTGGGATGATTTCGTAGTGGATGTAAATATTGTCGATTCTTTTTTGGCTAAGGACCCGGCTAATATTTATAGTCATTTAGATCCTGCTAGTCAGAGTGCCTATCGCAATGAAGTCGTGAAGATTAGTGATAAGGCTGGAGTTCATGAATCAGAAGTAGCTAAATTGTCTTTGCGTTTAGCTAATCAAAATATTATTGTGACCGATGTTAAGGAAAACCCCTTCAGTCATATTGGTTATTATTTAGTCGGAGCCGGGCGAGAGGAATTAGAAAAAAAGATTGGTTATCGTAAACCATTTCTAGAAAAGTTACAGTCTTTTATCTTAAAAAAATCTTTACCTATTTATTTGGGTGGCATATTGATAATAAATATTATTCTGACAGTTATTTTTATCAGCTTATTTCCTTTGCTAATTGGTTCAATTAAGGCTCGGCTGGTCTTTACGGCTTTGGTTTTTATCTTAAATTGCGATATTACCATCAATTTAGTGAATATTCTGATTAGCTCGCTTATACCAGTGCGCGCCCTATTTCGTCTGGATTTATCCACAGGTTTGGACGTTCGGCAAGCTACATTCGTGGTAATTCCCTCAATGTTTCGAGATATTAAGACGGCTAAAGAATTATTAAGACGTCTAGAAGTAAATTATTTAGGTAATCGGGATGAACATGTCTATTTTGGCTTACTGATGGATTTTCGGGATGCCCAAATGGAAACTTTAGCCACGGATCAGGAATTGGTAGATTTGATCAATCAAGGAATTGATGATTTAAATGAAAAGTATAAATCTAATACTAAGAGATTTTATTTATTCCATCGACGCCGTATTTGGAATCCTCACGAAAATGTTTTTATGGGTTGGGAAAGAAAAAGAGGGAAGCTTCGAGAATTTAATTTACTTTTGCGAAATATTAGGCCGACTTCCTATGTAGAAAGTTTACCAACGGAACTACCTTTTATTAAATATATTTTAACCATTGATGAAGATACTCGCCTACCGAAAGATTCAGCTATTAAATTAATTGGTTGTATTGATCATCCTTTGAATCGGCCAATAATAAATAATGTTACTAATAAGGTGATAAGTGGTTATGGAATTATTCAACCCCGGATGACCACTAAATTCAGTCAGGCCCGGGCCACGGTTTTCTCTCGCCTATTTTCTTCGGCCATGGGTATTGATTCCTATACGGGTCCAGCTGCCGACGTTTATCAAGACCTCTTTAATAATAGTATTTTCTATGGGAAAGGTATTTATGATGTCGATACTATGGAAGCGATTATTGGTGACAATATTCCAGAGAATCAAGTTTTGAGCCATGATTTGCTGGAAGGATTATATATTAAAGTCGGTTTCGCCACGGATATTTATTTATTTGAGGGCTTCCCGGAAAGTTATAAAGAATATATTTTACGAATGCATCGTTGGATTAGAGGGGATTGGCAAATTATGACCTGGCTTAAATCGGGTTCGCCGAAATTTAGCTGGAGTGATAAGTGGAAGATTTTTGATAATTTACGACGTAGTACTTTGCCTATTTTTGCTATGATATTCCTTTTGATTTCTTATCTCTCATTTACCAATCTATTTCCATTTTCTCTAATCTATATTTTATTTGTTGTGGGTTCTTCCTTTATTATTTCCTATTTAATCCGACTTTTTGAATGGCCCAAAGAAATGACTTTATTGATGAAGGTAAATAATTTATTCAGCAATTTAGATGATGTTCTGGTTCAAATTGTTTATCGTTTCATCTTTCTCCTAGACCAAGCCATTATTTCTTTGCAGGCCATTAGTATTTCTTTTTACCGAAACTTTCTGAGTCATAAATATATGCTGCAATGGCAGAACTCTCATGAAGTGGCGAAGAATTTGAAGGGCACCCTGAGAGAATTTATTTATCTAATGCTACCAGCGGAAATTATTTCTCTCGGTCTTATCTTCTTTGTTTCTAAATATCATCATGGTTTTTATGCCTATTTGACTTTGATTTTCTGGTTGGTGGCGCCAGTAGTGGCTTATCATATCAGTCAAAAAGATAAAATATATACCTATAAAGATAATGATATAAAATTCCTGCGAAAAATAGCCTGTCGCTCTGCTAGATTCTTTTTGGAATTATCCCAACGTGGTGGTAATCGTTTGATTCCAGATCATTATCAGGAAGAACCGGTGACTAATTCGCCACCAGCCACTTCGCCAACAAATATTGGTATGCATTTACTGTCCAATCTTTCAGCCTATGATTTGGGTTATCTGAGCTTCTCCAATTTACTGGAGCGTAGTCGAGAATTATTCGATAGCTTGGATTGTTTGGAAAGATATAAGGGACATTTTTATAATTGGTATGATATACATAGTTTGCAATCTTTAAATCCTAAATATGTTTCTAGTGTGGATAGTGCTAATTTATTGGTTACATTTTTAACTATGAAGCAGGGAATTCTGGATATTATTAATAAACCAATTATTAATAAAGATAGTTTGGCTGGTTTAGCTGATGTGTTAGCAGTTTTGATTGAAGATGCTAATTTGATTATCAAGGATCGTATCGTTTTGAAGTCTGAGCGGAGAATGGCTCGGGTGATTTTAAATGAGGCTAAACTGGCTTTGAATAAAAGTGCGGAGATTCCGACCGTAAATTCAATTGAGGCTTGGTCTAAAATTCTGACTGAACTTTCTAATAGTAATGAGAAAATTAAGAAAATAGTCAGTAATTTAAACATTGGTTTGAATAAAGGTATGCTCTCCAGTATTTATTCCAGCACTGATCATTTGAATAATTTATTAAAGCAACAAACAGATGAACTTTCCATTTTTATGTCGTTTAAGCAGGCAGAGAAGAATAGACCGATTGTTAGAAATGAAAAGAAGAATCATAAATTAGCTGCCGTTTTAGATTATATTTTAGTAAAATTGGACACCATACCTAGTCTGACATATTTAGCTGGCGCCTTTCAGCAAGAAATTAAGCATTTGGATATTATCCAGCTCATTCATGAAGCCAGTTTGGATAGTGGTGAAAAAGAAAATATTGAAGTTTGGTATCAGCAATTAATAAATTATATTTCTGAAGTGGAAGAGCGAGCCATTAAAAGCCAGTCCGAATATCAGCATATTATTTCCTTAATTGATAAATTTGTTGCGGAAACAGATTTTGCTTTTCTTTATAATAAGGAACGTGGTTTATTCCATATTGGTTATAATGTCACTTTTGAAAAGATTGATAATTCCTTTTATGATTTCTTAGCTTCGGAGGCTAATGCAGTTAGTTTTATGTCTATTCTTAAAAATGAAGTGCCGGTTAAGCACTGGTTTTATCTAGGTCGAAAATTGGTGCAATTGGATATTAAAAATGTATTGTTATCATCCTGGGGCGGATCACTCTTTGAATATTTAACCTCTTTGATTTTCTTTAAAGCCCATAAGGAATCCTTACTTGGTAGTACCGCTCATCTGGCCGTTCAAGGACATATTAATTACGGCCAGAAATATAATATTCCATGGGGCATGGGGGAGTCGGCCTATTCAGCTTTAGACTTAAATAATAATTATCAATATCAGATTTTCGGCCATCCAGATCTAGGACTTAAGCGCGATCTAAAAGATTATTTAGTAGTGGCGCCCTATACGACGATTATGTCTTTAGCCATTAATCCGAAAAAAGCCATTGCTAATTTACGCTGTATGATTGGAAAAAAATTCTTGGGTCGTTTTGGTTTTTATGATGCTGTTGATTATACGGCCAGCCTCAATTCGAAAAATATAAATAAAATCGGTGTACCGACAAAAATATATTATGCCCATCATCAAGGCTTTTCTCTTCAATCGCTAAATAA
This sequence comes from uncultured Candidatus Saccharibacteria bacterium, assembly GCA_964543595.1. Classification (GTDB taxonomy): domain Bacteria; phylum Patescibacteriota; class Minisyncoccia; order Phycocordibacterales; family GWA1-40-21; genus CAIJXO01. Next base: position 13,332 of record CAZIYU010000006.1, read on the forward strand.
TCAGATAAATCAAAATCGCCTACAGACATTATTTACCTCTGATCCCCGGGTGGAGGCACTGGATACTTTATTTGAAGAAAAGGTTCCGTCTTCTATTCCGACTCGACCAATAAAAAGTTTAGCTCGTTTACAGACTGAATATGTTGGGACCATGACTGATAATACGGAAATTAAACAATTTATACCACTCTTTACTTCCTACCCCCGAAGAGCTTTTCTGTCCAATGGTGCCTATACAGTCAATATTAGTAATGTCGGTGCTGGAGGTAGTAAGGTGTCCGATATTTCCTTGACTCGTTTTCGAGAGGATACAGTAGCCGAGCCTTGGGGGCAATTCATTTATTTATATGATTCGGTTAAAAAATTACTTTGGTCACCGACTACTCAGCCAACTGGTATTATTCAAGGAAAAAATAAAATTGAATATTTTGAAAATCGGGCCCACTTTAATAAAATTCACAATGATATTGAAAGTTCCTTAACCATTGCTCTAGCGCCCGATAGTAATGTGGAATTTCGTTCCCTGGTCTTGACGAATCATGGTAAGGAAGAAAAGAATTTACAAATAGCCAGTTATGGCGAGGTCGCTCTATCCAAAGCCAATGATGATTTACATCATCCCTCTTTTGAAAAATTATTCATCAAATCTGAATATTGGCAGAAATATCAGACTCTGGTTTATAGCAAACCGAATAAAGATAATCGAGGTGAAAAATTATATTTTGCCCATAAAATATTAATAAATCACTGTGATAAGATAGCTATAGATCATACTAGTAGTCGAGCGGAAGTAATTAATCGTGGTGGTAGTTTGCGTCAGCCAGATATTTTTTCTGCTATCTTTGGCCGATTAAAATCAGCCTTAAATTATAATTTTGATCCGGTTTTCTGTTTCCAGAATCCCATTGAATTAAAAAATAATGAAACCATCACCATTAATTATGTAAATATTTTTGCTAATTCTAAGGAAGAATTAATTAGAAATTTAAAGAAATATTCTAGTCAGAAAAATATTAATCAGGCCATTAAAAAATCTGATACTCAGGGCTATGAAGTAATCAATAATCTAGGTCTCTCTCGGGAGCAAGCTTTGAATTATCAAGCTTTAGCCTCTCGTCTTTTATCACCACATTATGCGGTGACGCCTAAGAAATTTAACGAAAATATATCAGAGGCTGGAGTACAGGCCCTCTGGCGTTTAGGTATCTCTGGTGATTTACCGATTCTCTTAGTGCGTTTTTATGATATGAATGATTTAGCCGTCGTGAAGAATATGTTACTTTGCCACCGTTATTTGAAATATAAAGGCATTGCCCATGATCTGGTTCTATTAAATGAATATCCCGCTAGTTATATTAAATCATTTGAAGATGAGGTGGATTTCCTAATTCGTTATAATCAGTCACCAATTAATAAGGCAGTTAGGGGTAATGTCTTTCATTTACGTTCTTCCCATATATCAGCTGTGGATAGGGAAAATCTTATTTATCAAGCAAAAATATTGATTGATAGTAAGGATGGAACTATTGAACAGCAAATTCAAACTCTCTTACAGTCTGGTAGTCGAACCCCCATTACTTATTTAAAACCGATAAAGAAAATTACTTCTTCTGGTAAGGATATTGCGCCAGATCTAGATAAGTTGGAATTTTATAATGGTCTGGGTGGTTTTAGTAAAGAGCATAAGGAATATGTGATGAATATTAATTATAATAATTCACTCATTACTCCTTCACCCTGGGCTAATATTATCGCTAATCCAAATATTGGAACGGTGATCACGGAAAGTGGCGCTATGTATACTTGGCTCTACGATAGCTATGATAATCGTTTAACTAAACGCATTGATGATCCCTTAATAGATCGCAGTAGTGAAATCTTCTATCTTCGCGATGAAGAGACCGGTGAATTTTGGAATTCCACGCCTTTGCCAATAAAAAGTCCACATACCTATACCGTTAGTCATGGTTTAGGTTATAGCCGATTTGAGCATAGAAGCCGTAATTTACATCAAGAGATGCTCGTTTATATGCCATCGGCTGATAGCGTTAAGATAGTTAAATTTAAAATTAAGAATACTTCGAAGGTAGTTAAAAAATTATCTTTAACTGGTTTTTTTGAAATGGCTTTTGGCGGGGCTAATCGGGAAGATACCAAAGACTATTTAAAGACGGTGCGAGATGGGGAAACTGGCGCCTTGATAATCAGAAATACTTTCCATGAATCATTTAAAAAAGCGCTAGCTTTTGTGGATTTGAATGGGGCTGAAAGTCTAATCACTAATGACCGGGATGAATTTCTCGGTAAAAATGGTGAAGTAATCAATCCTAGCGCCATGCATCGTGATAAATTATCAAATGTTATTCACGATGATGTGGATCATTGTGTGGCTTTGCAATCTTTCTTTGACTTAGCGCCTAATGAAGAAAAAGAAATAGTGGCTTTACTTGGTGGTGGGCAATCCATAGAGGAAGTTCAATATTTAATAAAGAAGTATCGTCATTTGGCAAATTGCGAAACGGCTCTGCACACCGTCAAATCTAATTGGCATGATAAATTAAACAGGATACAAATCGAAACACCAGATGAATCTCTAAATACTTTATTTAATTCTCGACTTCTCTATCAACTTATTTCTTCTCGACTTTTGGGTCGCACCGGCTATTTTCAACCCTCTGGCGCCTATGGTTTTCGCGATCAATTACAAGATTCCATGGCTTTAGTTTGGAGTCAACCAGCAATGACTAAGGAAATTATTTTGAAGGCTAGTCATCATCAATTCTTGGAAGGTGATGCCCAAAATTGGTGGCATGAGCATAATTCCTTTGGTGTCCGAACGGCTTTCTCTGATCATCAATTATGGTTAGCTTATGTGACTAGTTTTTATGTGGAGGCTACTGGTGATCATAAAATTTTGGAAGAGACAGAATCATATATGATGGGACCAATTTTGGACTTTATTAATAATTCCAATTGGGCCGGTGTACCGGAAGTGACCGTAGAAAAATATGATTTATACGATCACTGTTTGCGAGCCATAGAAAAAACTTTTGTTTTTGGTGAGAATGGTTTGCCTTTAATTGGTAAGGGCGATTGGAATGATGGTTTGAATAAGGTGGGTGAAAAAGGGGAGGGTGAAAGTGTTTGGTTGGGCTGGTTCCTACATTTTACGATTAGGAAATTTATTCCTTATATTAGACAGCGGGGAGATTTTGAACGAGTGAAGCGTTATGAAACTACAGCCGATAATTTAAAAAACGCTCTCGAGCGTAAGGCCTGGGATGGTAAATGGTATAAGCGTGCCTTCTTTGATAATGGGACGCCATTGGGTTCACGCACTAATCGAGAATTTAAAATCGATTCCATTTCTCAATCTTGGTCGGTCCTATCAGGGGCGGGGCGGGAGGATCGTCAAAAAACAGCGATGCATTCTGTGGCCAAGTATTTATTCCAAGATGATAATTTATTAACTTTAATTTCTCCCCCGGTGAAAGATTCCCCAATGGATCCGGGTTACATTAAAGATTATCCACCGGGCGTCCGGGAAAATGGGGCGCAATATAATCACGCGGCCCTCTGGGCCGCCCAAGCTTATGCAGAATTAAAAGATCCAGTGACCATGATGAAGATTATTGATAGTGTGAATCCGATTAAGCGATCGCTGGATAAAGAAAAAGTTGATTTGTATCGGGTAGAACCATATGCTGTGGCGTCAGATATTTATGCTAAGCCAGTAGAAGCTGGGCGAGGAG
>CAZIYU010000007.1:0-16034 GCA_964543595.1 uncultured Candidatus Saccharibacteria bacterium
AGTTGTAGCAATTTGGCTTTGAGGTGGTGGCATAAATGTTATATTTTGGGCGACAGGAATATTTCCCGTTGCGACTGCTTGAGGCTGACCAGAAATTATCACCGGTGCTGTAGAAGTAACAATGGTCGATATCACCTCCTCAATTTCGGGTGTCACCTCTAATGAGGGATAAACATTGGGATCAGAATAATCATTAAAAGTATATCTTTTCTGCATGATTAAATAATAGATTATATCCGATACTCGACTAATAACTATATTGGCCGTTCTCTGGATTATAGTAATAGGATTGAAAGAAAAAGCTGAAGCCTGAGCTGGTAGCATAAAAGAGCTAAATATAATAATAAAAATTATAAAGACTAAACCACCTTTTCTTAATAATCTAATCATAAAGTAATTCGATTATACCATATTTTCCATTTTTGTTATATAATTCACCTATGCGAATAATCCTGATCATTTTAGGCTATCTAGGCTGGCATTATGGTAAAGCTATAATAGCCCTTAGTATAATCTGGAAAAATTTCCTAAATTTTATTTTTGAATATTTTTCTATCAAATCACTATTCCTAAATTTCTTTGACCCCTGGAAAAGAATGTCTGATAATTATCCAAAATTCTTTAACCTTAAGGAATATTTTTATGCTCTAATAACGAACATAATTGTTAGAGGCGTAGGGATTATCATGCGCTCTGCCCTAATTATCGCCGGTCTAATTTGCTATATCCTAACCGCCTTGCTTTACCCTCTTATCATAGTCTGCTGGCTAATTTTACCAATTATAATTATTGCCCTAATTAGTGTTGGTATACTTTTAATTATCAAATAACGTTTATTTAAAATGACAAAAACCGAAGCCTTATTAAAGAAAAATCATATCTATAGTGCCATCATATTAGAAGGTTATTTTAGCTTCAAAAAAAGACACCTCTTAATTAATACGGCTAAATATTTATTATTTTCGCTCCCAATAATTATTATTCTGAGTATTATTTTAGGTAATTACGGTATTACCAGCCCAGGCATCACAGCTGATTTTCTAATTATTAAATTGATTGGCCTAGCCCTGCTAGCCATAGGTATTTATACCTTAATGCAAATGTTTGAGGCCTATTTTGCTTCCATTTATTATTTTGAATATGTGGCCAAAAATAATTATAGTTCCAATGATATCTATACTTTTTCCGTCGGCCGAATATTGCTTAAGGTAAACAATGATAATTTACTGACCGGTTTTTTAAAGTCTCAGAGCATTGGACGACAAATAATAAAAAGATTAGGAATAAGCGAAGCGGAAGCCGATACCTTATTAATGAAACAAGCGGAAGTAAAAAATCCCGCCTTCTTTAAAAATGATAATTTGACCATAATCAAAGTGGCCGACTTAGTAAAATTTATCTATGAAAATTATCCGGATTTTAAAAATCTTTTGACTAATCATGGTTTGAATCAGAAAGATCTGGAAGCCACGGTCAATTGGGTTATCTATAATACGGAAAGCCTAGCCTATAATAGACAATGGTGGGCTAAGGAAAAACTAGCAAAAATCCCTGGTCTCGCCTCAGACTGGTCCTTCGGCCATACTTATTTGCTCAGTAAATATAGCCGAGACCTCCTGCTAGATGAAGAAGTAAACTCCAGTGCTATTTCTTTTTCCAGCCGAAACCGAGAATTGGAACAGATGCAAGCTATCCTAGCTAGGTCAAGTGGTGCAAATGTTATTCTGGTCGGTTTACCTGGACAGGAAAAAATGGAAGTAATCTGGAATCTCTGCCGAAAAATCAAAACCAAAAGCGCCACGTTGGAAATAACTAAAAAGAGGCCTCTGTTATTTTTAACTTCAATATTTTCTTCAATAATAAAAGATAGGAATGATTTTGAAAAGAAATTAACTACTATTTTCAGCGAGGCCCTCAAGGCTGGTAATGTGATTTTAGTAATAGATAATTTTCCAAAATTAATCCTTCAGGCCAAACAGTTTGAATTAAACCTTTATGAATTATTGGAACCATATTTAGCTAGTCAGGATGATCAAATTATTGCCCTAGCTGATACAGAATATTTTCATACTCTAATAGAATCTGACCAGGCTCTAATGTCAAGTTTTGAAACTGTAATGACAAAACCTCTACTTTTGGAGGAAATTGTGCGAATAATTGCCAGAGAAGCTCTAAATATAGAAAAAATCTATGAAATTACTTTTACCTATCCAGCCATATTGGAAATAGCTAAGAGTGCTGAATATTATTTCCCCAATGGAGTATCATCAGATAAAGCCAAGGACTTACTGGCTGAATTATCACCATGGGCTATTGAAAAAGGTTTTGAAGTAATTGGTAAAGATGAAGTATTGGAATATGTGGAAAATAAAACTGATATACCAATAGCTAGTATTTCTGCTGATGAAAAAAATAAATTATTAAATCTAGAAGATTTATTAATGAAGAGAGTAATCGCTCAACGAGAGGCCGTGTTCTCCGTGGCCAATGCTTTGAGACGAAGCCGCGCCGGTATTAGAAATGAAAAAAGACCCCTGGGCTCATTTCTCTTTATGGGCCCAACTGGTGTGGGTAAAACCGAAACCGCCAAGGCTCTGGCAGAAACATTCTTTGGTGATGAAAAATTACTAATGCGCCTGGATATGTCCGAATATCAAAATGAAGAAGCTTTAGCCCGTCTAATCGGTTCCCAAGAAAATAATACTCAGGGCATATTATCTAATATGTTACGTGAGCATCCCTATGGTGTCCTTCTGCTTGATGAATTTGAGAAAACCAATAAGGATGTGCTAAATTTATTCCTGCAAATAATTGATGAAGGATACTTTTCCGATGTCTATGGTAAAAAAGTGATGGCCAGAAATATTATGTTCATTGCTACTTCCAATGCTGGTGCTCAAAAAATATTTGAGATCGGTTCAACTGGGAAAAATCTCAAAGATTATGAATCAGAGATAATCGCCGACATAATTAAACAAGGTGTTTTGAAACCGGAATTAATTAACCGATTTGACGCTACCGTCCTATTTCATCCGCTAACTAAGGAAAATTTGTCTGAAATTGCTAATTTAATGCTAAAAAAGATTGCCAAAAAATTAGGTGAGAAAGGGATGATTCTCCAAATAGATAAAGAATTAATAGAATTCTGTGCCCAGAATGGCTATAATCCAACTTTTGGGGCCCGACCAATGAATAGATTAATTCAGGACACGGTCGAACAACATTTAGCTGATCTAATTATTCGTGAAGAATTAGTCGCTGGCCAAACGGTCAGCTTTAAAGTAGTAAAAAATACTGGCAATAAAGATAGTTTAAAGCCAATAGTGACATAGCGATTCCCTATTTATCTTTTCCTCGACAGATACATACTAATAAAGACCCACATTAGACCAATCAGATATCCACCCAGGACATCGGATAGAAAATGTACCCCTAAATATAGACGACTTAAACCGATTAACAATATTATCAAAACAAATATCAAGGATATGATAATTTTTAAAATATAATTAAATTGAGAAATAAAATCAAATTTCCACAAACAATAAATTAAAAAACCAAAAAGGGCTAGGATCAAGGCAGAATGAGCGCTTGGAAAAGACGGGCCATTCTCTAAAAAAAGTGCCAAATCAAGACCGGGTCGGGCTCGACCGACTAAATATTTAATAACAACAGTTGTTAAACCAGTACCGAGAAGACAAATAAAAAATGGTACAATTAATCGATTCTTCTTTTTCGCCCACCTTTCTAAATCCATTAAGTGATAAATTAAATAAATAGCCAAAATAATAATAAATATTATTAGAATAGCATACCAACTCCCAAGCTTAGTAAAATAATAAAAAAACTTATTCCAGAAGTCAGTCCGCCAGAAAAGCATCTGATCCCCCACCCGATAATCCAAATTTAATAATTTTTCTAGAATATTCATAAAAATAATTATTTTACAATTCTAGATCTCCTAATTTCACTTTCACTTATATCCATACCTGAATCTTCAATGAAGGTTAGAAATTTATCCTGCGCCTCAACATCATCACTAGCATCACATTCAAAAAGAGATGGGCATTCTAAAACACTACCGTCTGTAAAAGTATAATGATATCTTAACTTTTCCTTACTCTCAAAACTTAATCCTTCTGGACTATTCATGCCTTTATTATAACAGAAAAAAGATTTTAGTGAAGGAAATTAATATTTACGAATCACCCCTTTAACTATGGCAGCGATTTCTAATTCATTCTCTGGATAAATATTATTAAAATTTTTATTAGCTGGTTCTAGATATATTTTACCTAGACGATTACGATAGTATTTCATAGTCCAACCACCATCCACTAAGGCAATGACAATATCTCCATCTCGTGGCTCCCGTTTTGTTCTTTCGGCAATGACCATATCACCTTCCTGAATACCAGCATCAATCATCGACTCCCCTTTTACCTTTAATAAATAAGAGGAATCTTTATCTTTAATCAGATAGTCATCAATATTCATCGTATCCAAATCTATTTCCTCAGCTACTGTCGGAAAACCAGCTTCCACCAAACCTAATAAAGGCACCTCACCAATCAATTTATTTGGTATTAAATGCCCACTGGAATCCTTATCTAATACCCCCTCATCAATTAACTTAGTAATCACCTTAGCCACAGCATTTTTAGATTTAAAACCAAGTAGTTTCATTATTTCCGTATATACCGGCATGCGCTTATTACTTCGATAAAAAGCTATTATTTTATTTTTATATTTTTCAATCATGGTTTTTATTGTGGTCAACCTTGAACGTTGTTGCAACGTGCCAGGTTGACCACTATATTATAGCAGAAAAGTCGCTACCACATTTACCGTCCGTTGGAACCAATTAGAGTGGAATTTAGATAAACGATGCAAATCACTCAAACGATTTAACAGGAAGCGATGCCTGAGTGCTTCACGGCGATATGATTCACCCTTAACAATTTTGGCATCAATAATATCATTAATCCTGGCTAACTCCACCTTAATCCTTTTTTCTAAAATAAATTTACTCATATTATTTTTAGAAGAAGGAAATGTTTGATTTTAAAATGTCTGGCCTGTGCAACAAGGAAACCCGAGGACTTTTAAAATTAAATATTTTCTTCTTCTGATTATTAAATTAATAAACCGACTTTTTATATATAGTAAGTATAGGTGAACGTTCGTTCACCGTCAAGCAAATAACTGTGAATAACTAATTTGCAATACAAAATCCTCTTCTTGTAAATAGTTGTGTCAAATCAACCTTTACTATATAGTTATATTAATGTTAATTATCATTTGTCTAGCGGCGTTTGTGGCGACCCTACTGGGTGGATTATTTGCTTTGCGTTTTAAGGATCGTCTACATTTAATTTTAGGCTTCAGCGCTGGTGCGGTAATCGGCGTGGCTTTTTTTGATTTAATACCCGAAGCCATAGAATTAGGTAGTGCTAAATTTAGCATTTCCCTCATTACTTCCTTTATCGCTCTGGGTTTTATAGTTTATATGGTCCTAGATCGTTTTATTTTTCTTCACACCCATAATCATGATGAAGGTGAAATTTGTCTCCACCCCCGCGGGAAACTAGGGGCTGGTAGTTTATCTGTTCATAGTTTTTTAGATGGTATTGTTATCGGCCTCGCTTTTCAAGTATCAGCCACTGTCGGTGCCATTGTGACTCTGGCAGTTTTAACTCATGATTTTTCCGACGGTATTAATACGGTAAATATGATTTACAAAAATAAAGGCAATAAAAAAGAAGCCTTTCGTTGGCTTCTAGTGGATGCCCTAGCGCCTGTCTTGGGAATCATTAGTACTCTATTCTTTTCTCTATCAGAAGGTGCTCTAGGTATTCTACTAGCTCTTTTTGCCGGCTTTTTCCTTTACATTGGGGCATCAGATTTATTACCAGAAAGCCATCATGCCCACCCCACTATCTGGACTACCCTAATGACCATTCTAGGAGTTTTAGTTCTCTTCTCCGCCATCAAATTAGCTGGGATATAAATAAGAAAACCCCTCCTTTCTTAGGAGGGGTCGCGTTCTAACGCGGGGGTGGTTTTACTTCTTCCCCTTCTTCGTTTTTTTAGCTGCGAGTTTAGCATACTTAGCGACTAAACGCTTTTTGGTTTTTCGCGAACGAGAAGTTTTATTTTTTATATCTTGAGCGGCTCTTTTTGCCATATTATTTCTTATTAGTTTTTTTAGTTTTAACGACCTTTTTTATTTTTTCAACTTTTTCCTTTTTTGATACCACCACTGTTGCTTTCGGCGCGGACATTTTTTCAATCATCCCAGCTAATCTATCAATCTTTACATTCAGCACTTCTATTTGCTTTTTAATTTCCTCCCCACTGACTTTTTTCACATCATTACCAAAATCCGTTCGAGCTGGAGTCTTATAATCGCCAAAACTTTTCTTTTGAAAACCGCCACGATCATTTCCACCGACTTCCTTCTTACCACCAAAACAGGCATTACAATAAACTGGCTTACCAGCTGTTGGCTGAAAAGGCACTTCACAAGATTTTTTACATTGATCACAAATTGCTTTGTGCATAGTAATAGGACCACGATCTGATCTATTGCCACCGCCAAAACCGCCTCGGCTTCCACCACCACCACGTCCGCCAAAACCGCCACCGTGCCCACCATGACCACCAAATCTACTACCACCCCCTTGTTTAAAGTCTCCCATTTGTTTTTTTACTTGTCTCGAGCTAGGTCGAGAGATTAGTTATTAAAATGAATATGTAGTATGCCCTATTTTTTATTAAATAGCAAGGAAATGGAGAATTTAAAAAAAGTGGATAAGTTTATATTAAAAAATTATTATAAGAGTATAATTATAATAGATTTGTACAAAGGAGGAAAAAGTGGAGACAATTATCAGTAAAAAGATAAAGGTTGACACCCATGAATCTGGCGTTGATATTTTTCTAGTTGAAGTAGCCTTTGATTTAGGGGAATATCTTAGGGCACAAGTAGAGTGGGCAATTAATTGCCCTATCAACAAGAATGGTGTCAGAGAAAAAATGGGCTGGAGCGATGAGGAGTTAAATAAAAGGGAACATAGAAGTATTGTTTTTGCCCATTTTGTTGAGAAAAATGGGAATGATTGGTTTCATATAAACCTTCGCCCTCAGTTCCACAAGACTAGAGAAAAAAAACTGGAAAATGTTCGACCTGAGTGTCTAAAACCAGAAGTCCATCAGAACTGCCAGGACTGCTCGGAGTGTCCAGTCCGTGGATTGGAGATAGTATCAAACTAACGAAAGGCGGTGAACTGCGGGTATCTAATAAGATACCCGCATTAATGTATAAAAAGGCGGGGCATGCTTTGATGCCCCGCCGGTGTTACACCCACTATTCATGCTTTCCAGAAGTCCCATTCACCACTGTGATTTCCGAGAACTCCTCATTCAACTTCCAAAAAAGAGTTCTTAACCTTTCCTCACCGGAATGAAAATCTTTACCGATTTTCTCCAGAAGGTCACTGAGTTCACAGGCCGGCACGATAGACCTTTTTTTGATCTGAGCAATGCCAATCTCCACATCCGGATTGCATGCCACCTCCTGACGCCCCAGACAGACTTGATGAAGTTCGTCTTGAAGCCTCCTCAACTTATCAAGAAGTTTGAGTGCCAGACGAATCCTTCTCGCTACCCGAATCGTACCCTTTCCAAGATCTGTCAAAAACATCTCGGAAGAATTCTTAACCTTCGCTTTTTCCGTCATATTGACCTCCATTTACCACGTTAAAGGACTCATAGTTTCCAACACTAAAAGTAGCATAAAAGTATTTTTATGTAAAATAGAATCTATTTCGCCTTATCTTCAAAATATTTGAACAGAGATTGAATGCCCGCCAAGTTTCTCTCCCATTCTATAGTCTCATGAGTTTGCAATTCCACCGTAATAGCTGGAATATTTATGGACGCCAACCAATCCCCGGAATCTCCAGTGATGGCATAGCTGGTAAAAGTCTCTGCCTGAGCATAATTGGACGCTTTAGAATAGGCCGACATTATATCCCTAGTAACAGGTAGAATTCCCTTCTGACATTCCGAAGCATAAATCGTATTGGACTGACTATGCCAAAAAATAACAGCTTGGGGTTTAATTTTTAAAGCATAATCTCGAATTGCTTTAGCCTCCGGTTCAGAAAAAACCTGGGTACCAGCACTCACAATATTACTTTTCCAAGTACTAGTAGCTTGCCACTGACAATCAAAATTTCTATTTAAATCCACTTTATTTGCATTGAATCGGCCGGTACCATTTGGTAAATTTGCTGACACATCCAGTAAAGTAAAGCGTCCCTCCTTACCTGTCACTTGATATAGACCGTCAGGATTCATGGCTGGAATAATTGTAATTGATAAGTCTTCAGGAATCACAACTGGATTATCAGTTAAATAATCTATAAATTTATAAGCCAACATCACACTATTCCATTCATAACCGCCGTGTATGCCACCAATAAATAACAAAGAGGTACTGGCTTGTCCAAAGGAATAGGTTTCAATTTTTCGCCCTTCCACCGATCGTCCGATGGTATTAATTTGCGGACCAGAAACAATCGGTACCTCTATTGGCTCCGATATTATTCGACTCTGCCGAACAATATAAAATAAGAAAAATCCAACACCAAGAATAATCAGCGCGATAATTGTCGTGACAGCTTTCTTCAATAATGAGGAATTCATTAGTCTGCGTAATAACTTAGAAGGGCTTTGATCCCCGCTTCATTCTTAGTCCAGTCCGTATCAGTATGATTGGTCAAAAGAACACTAATGGCTGGGATATTTATTTTGGATAACCAATTAGTTAAATCTCCAGTAGTGGCATAATCATTGAAGGCAGAATAAGCCGGGTAATTGGAGGCCTTAGCATAAGCACTAGTTAAGGCCTTAGTTTCGGCTGAAATACCAGTGCCACAATTGGAAGAGTAAACTCCACCCGCTGCCGCATAATAGGCGATCACCGCGACTGGCTTATTAGCTTCAATATAATTTTTCAAAGCTAAACTCTCCGGCTCGGAAAATACCGAGGCCCCACCGCTCACTGTTTTACTCTGCCAAACACCAGTAGATTTCCAATCACAATCAAAGTTTCGATTTAAATCGACACCATTACTATTAAAACGGCCAAAACCTAACATATCAGCTATTTTTACATCAGCTTTTGAGAAGTTTTTTGTTGTCGTTCCCACCACCTTAAATAAACCGTCGGGATTCAAAACTGGAATAATAGTTACTTTTACATTAGCGGGAATAATGTCTGGATTAGCTTTTAAATAATCCATCGCTTGATAAGCCATCAAAGCCGTATTCCAAACATAACCGCCGTGAATACCGCTGACCAATAATATTTCGTCCGTACCAGCAACACCATAATGATAGGCCATAATATCCCGACCCGCCACCGATTTACCAATCAATGTTTCAGTTTTATTTACTGTTTCAGTTGTAGTCGCGACTGGAATAGTTGTCGTCGCTGTTGGTTCCGTCGTCACCACAATTTCTTTAGTAGTATTAAAATAATAAAAACCAAGAACAATAATCAGAATAACAATGATCGCTATAATTACTTTTTTCATATCATTTAGGATTAAGTGTTATTTTTTGCACTTAATCAAAATTTAACTTATAAATACCTAATAAGGTTATTATAGCATATCACCAAAATTTCAACACGACAGTCGACTGTCGTGTTGAAATAGGGCTAATTATAAAGAGATTTTAAATCTCTAATTTTTTCTCCTGTAACCAAGCCTTAAATTTATTAATTATTTCTGTTTTTTCCTCTTCCTCCCAATTATTAATCGCCTCTCGAGCAATTTTTTTTGCTGACTCAATTTCACCTAATTCCAAAAAGGAATCAATGCTTTCCGTAGCAGAGCTCCACGATATATCCTCATATTTTTGTCTTAATTCTTCTTTCATCTTTTTATTATAGCAAATATAAAAAATGAGTTTTAATCACTCATTACATTATTTTTAATAATATCATTCTCATCCAATAGAAAGCCCCATTCAATCATCTTATCAACAGCCTGCTGAACCCTAGCTCGATTATCCATTCCACCAGCCACATCATCACTGGTATTACCATCAAGCACGGCGTCCACCAAACCACCCCTATCTATCTCTCTACTAGTAGATATTTCAGCTAAAATAAGCTGGCATAAACCCCCTGTTAAATCCGGCTCGGGATCACAAAGTAATTCCATTTCCTCTTCCGTTACTTCACTCGGACCGGGATGACCCTTCACCAAGTGAAATTTTTCATGCCGATTACGAGCTAATTCTACTCTAGTCTTCAACTCCTCCGCGATATTACTTTCACTCTTCTTTTCAAATATATTAAACATAAAATTTATCTCTTAAATTAATAAATACCCTTGCCTTATAATACCTTTATTCAAGAACAAAAGCAAAGAAATAGAAGGAAAAGTATGATGCAATTCTAGATACAGACTTAATAACCGAGACAAAAAAACATTATTGGGGAAAAAGAAAAAGGTGTCAAAAAAGGTGAAAGAAAAAGGAAAAAGGAAAAAGGTGTCAGGAACCTTTCTTTGGTCTCCCCCTTCTTCTTTGAGTCACTTCCAAGCCAAATTCCTTCATAACCTTACCGGTCCAACTATCACTACCGTATGGCTTTCCCCTATTTATAGAATTTCTAATAATATCCAGCTTTTCTTTTTCCTCATTTATGGTTAATAATTGTCCATAATTTCTTGGCCAAGTAATACTTTTAGTTGCTAATAATTTATTCTGTGAAGGTGTTCCAAATAATCTTTTATAATAACTTGACCATTGCCAATCTTTCAGAGATTTTACTAATTTAGCTCGTAAAGGATTTCTTTCAACATAAGCTAAGAGTGTCCATAAATGAGAATCAGCTTCTACTAAAAATGACTTATACCGGCCTTGATAGACATGGCCGTAGCCGGTAGATTTATTTTTTACATGCCATCTTTGAGTGTGGGTAAGCGTTAACCAGTGCATAAACTTTTTAATTTCCCCTTCAGTTTTGGGATAAAGGACAAAATGAAAATGATTTGGCATTATCGTATAGGCAATTAATCTCATACTAAACCTCTCTATCGCTTCAAAAAGTATTTGTTCAAAATCTTGATAGTCCTTATTGGTATTAAAAATCGTCGCTCGGGCATTTGCACGGTTTAATACATGATGTACATATCCCCCAACATCAGTTCTTAGTGACCTTCCCATTATGTAATATTAACACGCTTCTATTTTAAAATAAAGGTTCCTGACACCTTTTTCTCATGGAAACCATATACAGTGGCATCAGCAAGTTTACCAACCGTAAAATTACGGCTTGGCCTACCTAAAGTCTCACAAGCATCTTCAATCACCCCAAAGTGATACTTCTTTTTTATTTTTGCCAACTTCGGATAATCTACTGGCAATCCTAAAATATCCACCAGTAACATCCCTTTCACATTTTTACCTATCTTTTCCCTTATCTTTCCTGGATCAATGTTTAAAGTCTTAATATCAATATCAACAAAAACCGGCCGGACATTCTCAAATAACAAAGCGTTGGAGGATGCTATATAAGTAAACGGAGTTGTTATTACCTCATCTCCATATTTCCAACCAAAGACCCGGACAAGCAAATGAAGCCCGCTCGTGCCACTATTGACCGCTATGGCGTATTTTTTACCGACATATTTTGCAAACTCCATCTCAAAACTTTGCACCTCTTGTCCCCTACTTAATTTTTTTGATCTTAGAACTCTCAAAACAGCGCCTATCTCGTCTTTACTTATATAGGGTTTATATAGGGGGATATTCATTGGATTAGGAAAACATTTTAGTCAAAATCTCACAAGCTTCTTCAAGGGTATTCACCCTAAGATGTGTATGATAGTTTAAAAAATAATCTTTATTGTGAGCGTTACCAAATACAACCACTGGTTTATTTTGCTGAAAAGCATAGAAGACTTCCATTGAAGTCCCAATCATACTGCAGTTTTCCAAAGTATCATTTACTAGTAAAATATCAGAGCTTTTAATATCACTGAGATCTCTTATAACAGCAGCTCGATAATCGGTAAAGGTTTCCTTATCCTCCCGTCCACGAAGAGCATGAATTACCTCAAATTTTCCAGACAAATATTCTGTAGCCTTATTTCTCCAAGTAATAGATTCTTCTCTGGTTACACCCCTGATTGGACCACTTAAAAATACTTGCTTTTTCATAATACTTATTACAATAACATATATTTTGTTTAATCGCCATTATAATTTAACCAATTCCAAAACTTTATTAACAAACTCGGTTTTACCACTGATATATGAATTCTTACCAGTAGGATCACTCAGTAATAGCTTTTCCTTTAATGTATTATATTCATCCCTGCAATCAGAGTGTTTTCTTAAAAAATCCCTAAATAGTATCTGTCTTTCCCAAAAACTACCTTTGTCCTGATAAGCGATTGAAAGATGGAATTCTGTAGGATCACCCTTTCTAAATAAATGCCTTTCTTCACTGGAATTTAGCTTATCATAAGAATATTCGAATCCCTCAAGTGGTTTAATAAAAGAATCTCCATCTTCTCTTTTTTCTATCAGAACAGCGATATCAATAATTGGTTTTGAAGATAAGCCAGTAATAGAAGTACTACCAATATGCTCAGTAGCTATAGCCTTATTGCCAAAAATTTCTTTTAACTTAACCTCCTCCATCTCAAATTTACTCTTCCAAGATGACTGATATGGTACAAGTATTGTATGTGGGTCCTTCATATTATTTATTTGAAAGTTCTAAATAAGCAGATACACAATTCTCTAGATATTCCACAGTCTTGTATTTATTAATCTCCGACGGCTGTATCCAAGCATAAGCCTGATGATCTTCCAGATTAAGGATAATCTGCGGGTTTGAAACTTTAGATAAAAATATTAAAGTGATGAATCGCTTATTTTTCTTTATATCAACATTAGATTTTTGAAAAAATAATTTAGGATTAATAATATCAATTCCCGTTTCTTCCTTTGTCTCTCTTATGGCACCTAACATAGGGTCCTCTCCATCTTCTAAAGTTCCACCTGGGATATCCCAATACTCAGGCAAAATATCATCAGTTTTTGACCGTTGAAGAATCAAAATTTCTCCTTTTTCATTTATTATTAAAGTATGTATTATTAGACCTTTTTGCATATTATTTAATCTATAATAGTCTTAATTGCCACCTTATATACTTCTGCTTTTACTTCCTCTCGCTTTACTTTTTCGCTTACATGACTTTCGCTATGACAAGTTTGACCCTTAATAAGGTTATCTGAGATATAAATTAATGCTCCGCAAGAAACTTTAAAATGATTAGAGACGGCAAAGAAAACTGCAGTTTCCATTTCCACACCAGAATAGCCAGCTTCTGACCAAGATTTTACATCTTCCCAAGTTTCGCCCATCATAGCTTGGCATCCCATAATAGGACCAGTATCAATCTTAAGATTTTTAGGTGTGTTTTTAATTAGTTCTTGCGAAATAGTCTTCGTTGAATAGTGTATATTATCTTTTACTTCCCGAGCATAGATTCTGGTGGTACTTTCATTACCATAAGTGTATGTTGGGACTATGAGATCCAAAGAATTAAGATTTGGATTTAAGCCACCACAACTACCAATATGGATATTCTTTTTAGAACCAAATAGACAGGCCAAATGTAAATATTCAGACAAAGTAGCTCCACCATATTCTATGGTAAACCAATATTTCTTGCCTTTTATCTCTATTTCTCTGATGTGTTGAAGAAACTTATATTCTAGAGTACTTATTTTATATTCTATTCCTAAGTCTTTTAAGGCATCTTCAAAATTTTTAAAGTGTTTTTCATCATCCCAAGCACCATAACAGATAAAACCAGCAACCTTATAATCAGGTGGTAGATCACAATGCTTTCTAAACTCGTCAGCAGTAAATGATTTGTACATATAATTAATATATCACAACTTTTATTTTAAATCTTCTAATGACTCTAAAGCTCTTTGTATAAGATAATCACCCACCTCACCCCAGTCAAAATACTTTTTATAATCTTTTGGGTCAATCAGCTTTATTTCTGTGATATCACCATCGGGATCATAAACAAAAGGTGCATAAGGCTCAACAATACATACTGATCTAGTCTGAGTGTGAATTCTGTCTGGTTCAAAAACCTCCTGATAGCCAATAATCTTCTGCTTTAGAACTTTCATATTCGTCTCTTCTTTTACTTCTCTAATTACAGCCTCTTCTATACTCTCACCAAGTTCTATAGCACCACCTGCTGGGGTCCAATAACCTTTCTTCTCAGCATAAACCAAAACTAGCTTATCACCACAAAAACAATAGGCGTGAACACCATCTACTTTTTTATCTTTTATTTCATCAAGACTATCCAAGTCCCGATAAGTATATGGGAGGGTACCCATCTGCCTGGTTTTCATTATTGATTTAATTTCTCTTTTCATAAGTTAAAGATAGCATAAGAAAAGACTTTTATAAATCCTAAAAACACAAAAGCACCCAATTGGGTGCTTTTGTGTTTTGAATACCGCTCTCAGCGGGTCTGCTTTCTCAGGTAAGACCTTGGGCTACGTTCGACGCGACTCGTGCGCTCGAACTTAGCTCAAGTTGGCTGGGGGAGCTGGAATCGAACCAACATTCTATCCTTCAAAGGGATATGTCCGACCATTAGACGATCCCCCAGCTCTATGCACGAAAGCTATATCAAAAGAATACCTTAAAAACCAGATTTTTTCAAGCTGAAAAGGCTTATAGTAACCAAGGCTAGGCTTTTGGATTACCAAAGGCCGAGCTTTGGTTACTGATTATCTTCCCCAGTACCAATTCCAAAACCATTTCGGGGAGATAGGCGTGAGAGACGAGGTCGTAGTGAAATAACAAAGTGAGAAGAGTTTCGGAATTTATTGAAGATGGAGTTTTAGTGGAAAGAATTTTTAGGAAAGTAAAATCTGTATCTGTCATTTCTTCGCGGAGCTTTTCCTCGGAGGACTTTAAAGTGCGCAGGAGTAGGATGGCGCGGATTTTATGTAAAACAAGTTTAAAATATAAAAGCAAATCAATATTAGCTTCACTCGCTTCAGCAATGGCCTGAAGACCTAAAGCCAAATTATTTTCATCAATGGCCCGAATAAAATTATTTACCAATTCCCCCTTCGGGGCCCCTGTCACTAAAACTACTTCATCCAATGAAATCTTTTTGTCCTTTGATGCACCCATCACCTTTTGTAAAATACTCTGAGCATCACGGAAAGAACCATCCCCCAGCAAGGCAATCAGATCCGCCGAAGCCGGCTCCAAACTAAAACCTTCTTTCTTGGCGATGGCCGTCACCACATCCTTTAACACTTTTTGTGTCGGTTTCCTAAAAGAGAAGTTTTGGCAACGAGAGACAACTGTTTCCGGTATCTTTTCAAACTCAGTAGTGGCCATTATAAAAATCACATGGGCCGGTGGCTCCTCTAAAGTTTTTAATAAAGCATTCCAAGCCCCTTTGGATAACATATGGGCTTCATCTAAAATATAAACTTTGTATTTAGATTCAAAAGGTAGAGTGTTAACACTTTCATTTAATTCCCGAATATTATCCACCCCAGTATTGGAAGCCGCATCTATTTCATAGATATCATCTACGCTGGTTCCTATTTCATGAGCTAGAATTCGGGCGACAGAAGTTTTACCAGTACCACGGGAACCGGAAAAAATATAAGCATGAGAAATACGGCCGAGTTCAATGGAACTTTCTAAAACTTTGACAATATGATCTTGCCCCAGCACTTCCTTAAAATTCTTTGGTCGGTATTTGCGATATAAAACGGTATCAGACATGAGGGTAGTATAACATACCACTTCGCTCTTCTGAAAGAGCTTCGCGGTACAAGAAATTTAGATATAAGAAAAGGCGAGCAACTTTTCTTATTTAGTTCGGCTACCATTCTTTTCATTTTAAGCCGTTGACTAACTGTAAAAAAATTTGCTCGCC
>CAZIYU010000008.1:0-15272 GCA_964543595.1 uncultured Candidatus Saccharibacteria bacterium
TTTCTAATCACAGCCGGCGGTTGCACTCATATAAGACATTAGTTTTGGAGTTAGCTCCGCCGGCGTTGATTGGAAATGATCAATGCGAGGAAATTAAAAAACCTGAACCGAAGCATGTGTTTTCAGGAGGCTCACGGAAGGCGACGGCCTGAGTGTGAAGGATTTTTTCCAAAAAAAACCTATGCTCCAGAAAATATATGCTGAAGGTGATGGTTTTTTTACATTATGCTCAAGATTCAGGAAAACATATTATTAAAAGATTTTAACACCTTTAAAATTGGCGGACCAGCCCGGTATTTTGCTGTGGTAAAAAGTGATGAGGATTTAATGGAAGCTTTGGCCTTTTCTAGAACCAGAAAACTCCCCTTATTTATTTTAGGTGGTGGATCTAATCTTTTAATATCTGATCATGGTTTTGTTGGATTAATTTTAAAAAATGAAATTAAAGGGATTAAGTTTATAGACCAGGAAAATGATCAGGTAATTTTAGAGGTGGGAGCTGGAGAAATATTGGATGAAGTGATGGGGCTGTCAGTCATTAGGAAATTAGCTGGTCTGGAGAATTTATCCGGTGTGCCGGGAACTGTAGGCGGGGCGGTGGTGCAAAATGCCGGGGCC
The DNA here is from genome assembly GCA_964543595.1 of uncultured Candidatus Saccharibacteria bacterium. GTDB lineage: Bacteria > Patescibacteriota > Minisyncoccia > Phycocordibacterales > GWA1-40-21 > CAIJXO01. Next base: position 619 of record CAZIYU010000008.1, read on the forward strand.
TATGGAATGGAGATAAAAGATCATTTAGTTTCAGTGGCCGGTTTCAATTTAACTAATGGTAAGGAATTTATTTTTAAAAAAAAGGATTGCCAATTTAGTTATCGTAGTAGTCTTTTTAAAAAAAATAAGAAGTTCATTATTACTACGATTAATTTTGAACTTAGTAAAAAACCGCTATTTAATTTAGACTATGCTGGTCTTAAGAATAAATTTGTAAATGTAGCCGAAATTAATCCTGCTAAAATTAGGGACGCGGTGCTTCAAATTCGAGCCGAGAAATTGCCGGATTGGCATAAAATAGGTACGGCGGGGTCATTTTTTAAGAATCCAGTCATTGGTGCGGAGAAGTATGCAGAATTGAAGGAAAAGTATGAAAATATTCCTGGTTTCTCTGATATTGGCGAGAAAGTCAAGGTGCCTTTGGCTTGGATTTTGGATAATATTTGTCATTTGAAGGGCTATCAGGAAGGGAAGGTTAATTTATATGAAAAACAGCCAATTATTTTAGTGAATTCTGGTGGCGCCACCGCCTCTGAGATAATTAATTTTGCCTCTAAAATTAAAAATATTGTTAAAGAAAAAACTGGTATTGAGATTGAGTATGAGGTTGAAATAATTCATTAGGAAAAAAGCTTGCCCAAAAGTAAAAAATTTCTTAATTTTTTACTTTTGGGTTATCCACAGTTAAATTTTTAATTTGTTAAAAAACTCTTGTATTAATTTTTATTTAGTATAAAATTGTAAGTAGTTCAATGATTTTTTTAAAACACGGGTCGAAGAAAATCATGGGCTCGTTAGGAAAAAATTAATTTAAATAAATTTAAAAATAATACTAATATATAATTTTTGAATTTATAAACTATTATGGCAAAGAAGAAGAAAGCAACCAAGAAGAAGAAAGCTGCAAAGAAAGGTAAGAAGAAGAGCAAGCGATAACTTACTTAAAAACATCCCGAAACTCGGGATGTTTTTTTGTGTCAAAATATGTTAAGATGCTCATATTATGTCGTTTTTGAAGACCATTTTTGGGGATAAATATACGAAGGCCATTAAGCCTTTTTGGCCAATTGTATTGCAAATAAACGGTCTAGAGGGGCAAATAAAGGCTTTATCGGATATGGATCTAAAGGCCAAAACTCAAGATTTTAAGAAAAGATTAAAAGCTGGAGAGACTTTAGAACAGATTTTACCGGAGGCTTTTGCTGTCGTGCGAGAAGCGGCTCGGCGTACTTTAGGGGAGAGACATTTTGACGTGCAACTTATTGGTGGCATGATTTTAAATAAGGGAGGAATCGCCGAGATGCGTACGGGAGAAGGAAAAACTTTAGTGGCCACTTTGCCAGCCTATTTAAATGGTCTATCTGGTCATGGGGTACACATTGTGACTGTCAATGATTATTTATCGAGAAGAGATGCTGTCTGGATGGGACAAGTTTATGATTTTCTTGGTCTGTCAGTCGGCGTAATTAATCATGAAAGTTCATTTTTATATGATGCTAAACATATTTCTGATAAAGAAGTGGCAGAAAAAGAGGATAAAGAGAGAGATGAACTTGGTTCTTTTAAAGTGGTCTATGATTTCCTGAAACCTTGTGCTAGACGGGAGGCTTATGCTGCCGATATCACCTATGGAACGAATAATGAATTTGGTTTTGATTATTTAAGAGATAATATTGAATATGCTGAAAAAGATTTAAGGCAGAGAGAATATAATTTTGCCATTGTGGATGAGGTGGACTCCATTTTGATTGATGAGGCTAGAACCCCCCTAATTATTTCCGCTCCCACGGCGGATTCGGGAGATTTATATGTTAAATTTGCTGATATTGTTAAATCATTTAAAAAAGATGAGGATTTTACGGTAGATGAAAAATTAAAGGCCATTCAACTCACAGATAATGGTATTTCGAAGGCCGAAAAAGCTCTCGGTCTGGAAAATATTTATACCGATGCGGGGATTAAATATGTTCATCATTTAGAAACGGCGGCTCGGGCTAAGGCTTTATTTGAAAAGGACACTGATTACGTGGTCAAAAATGATGAGATAATTATTGTCGATGAATTTACTGGTCGACTACAACCTGGTCGGCGCTGGTCCGAAGGTTTACATCAAGCCATTGAGGCTAAGGAAGGAGTGAAGATTCAAAAAGAATCTCGAACTTTTGCTTCTATTACTTTTCAGAATTATTTTCGTTTGTATGAAAAATTATCGGGTATGACTGGAACAGCCCTGACTTCTGAGGAGGAATTTTATAAAGTTTATCACATCGAAACCTTCTCTATTCCGACTAATAAGGAAATAAAAAGAGAGGATAAAAATGATCTGATATTTCAAACAGAAAATGGTAAGTTTTTAGCCGTTGCCAAATATGTAAAAGACTTACAGGAGAAAGGACAGCCAGTTTTAATTGGTACAGTTTCCATTGAGAAAAATGAAATATTATCTGTTTATTTATCGAAAGCTGGAGTTAAGCATAATGTCTTAAATGCTAAAAATCATGAGAGAGAAGGGGAGATTGTGGCTCAGGCTGGTCATAAAGGGGGAGTGACCGTGGCTACTAATATGGCCGGACGAGGAGTGGACATTAAACTTGGTGGCGTGCCCTTTGATAAGGAAAAGTATGAAGAAGTAAAAAGTTTAGGTGGTCTATGTGTTATTGGAACTGAACGTCATGAGGCCAGACGAATTGATAATCAGCTAAGAGGGCGAGCTGGTCGTCAGGGAGATCCCGGCATCACTCAGTTTTATGTTTCCTTAGAGGACTCCTTAATGCGTATTTTTGCTTCGGATACTATTAAAAAATTAATGGGACGTTTTGGTATGACCGAGGATCAGGCTATTGAGAATTCCTTAATTACTCGATCATTAGAAACAGCTCAAACTAAAATTGAAGGTTTTAATTTTGACTCTCGAAAGCATGTCTTGGAATACGACGATGTTTTGAATTATCAGAGAAGATTGGTTTATGACAGAAGACGAACCGTACTTTTGGGTGATAAAATTACGGTTAGGGCAAAATTAGATGAAGTAATCGCCGATGATGAGTCTGTAATAAAAACAGTGGAAGATAAGATCAAGATTATCGGCGAAGAGGAATTTTATCGAATAGCTAAGATTCTTCTACTCCAATCCATTGATATGTTCTGGGTGGATCATTTGGAAATTATGGATTATACTCGTTCCTCAGTAAATTTGCGGGCTTATGGCCAGCGGGATCCATTAGTAGAATATAAAAAGGAGGGTTTGCGTTTATTTAGGGAAATGAATGAAGCGGTCAATGATCAAATTTTGAAAATTCTACCAAATATTGGGGCTGGCGCTTATCAGAGACAGGAACAGGAATTAAAAGATACGCAAAAGCATATGGTTTTGGCCGGAGGCGGAGATCCCAAGAAAGATGCTAATAATTCCGGTCAAATAAAAAAACAATTTGACGGGGTAAAAGTCGGGCGTAACGATCCTTGCCCTTGTGGTTCAGGGAAGAAATATAAAAAATGTCATGGAGCTTAATTTTTGGAAAAAAAGGAAAACAGTAGCGGTGCATTCGGGGAACTTTCATGCGGATGATGTTTTTTCAGTGGCCACTCTATCTCTATATTTAGGTTATATACCAAAGATAATTAGAACCAGAGAGACAGAAAAAATTCAAAAAGCGGATTATATCTTAGATGTTGGTTGTATTTATGATCCTTTAAAAAATCGTTTTGATCATCATCAAGTTGGTGGGGCTGGAGAAAGGTTAAACGGAATACCATATGCTACTTTTGGTTTAATTTGGAAAGAATTAGGGGAGAAAATCACTGGATCAAAAGAAGTCGCTGAAATAATTGAGAAAAAATTAGTGACAGCCATTGATGCCGATGACAATGCTATGGAAGCTTGTGGTAATTTTGTCTGTGATGCTCGACCATATACTATTTCTGATTTTGTTATTTATAATAATTTTAATTGTGCCGAAAAAAAGCAAAAGAAGGTATTTAGAAAATTAGTGGATTTAGCCAGAGAGATAATAATAATGGAAATTGAAATTGCACAGGGTTTTGTAGAGGATCATAAAAAAGTAGAAGCAATATATTTAGCCACAGAGGATAAAAGGTTAATTCTTTTGGATCAGGATTATGATTGGAACGGGATTTTATCAGATCATCCAGAACCACTTTTTGTTATTAAACCAGATTTAAAAATAAAAGCTTGGAAGATATATGCGGTAAAAATTAAGGGAGAGAAATTTAAAAATAGGGTAGATTTACCAAAGAGTTGGGCTAGTAAAAAGGATCAGGAATTAGCCAGAATAACTGGAGTTGATGATGCTGTTTACTGTCATCATCAGCGGTATATGGCCATTGCTAAATCTAAAGAAGGAGCGATCGAATTAGCGCAGTTAGCTTTAAATCTCTCGACGAAGCTCGAGATAAGTAATTAATATGGCATTTATTGATGAATTAAGATTACATATAAAGGCGGGTCAGGGTGGAAATGGCGTGGTGCGCTGGTTGCATGAAAAAGGCAAGGAATTTTTAGGGCCGGTTGGGGGTAATGGTGGCCGGGGGGCTGATATTTATGCTCGAGCGGTTAGGGATATTGGTGTCTTACAAAATTATAAAAACTTAAAAGAAATTGATGCGCCAAAAGGTGGAGACGGTGGAAATAAAAGTCAGCATGGGAAAGATGGAGCAGATTCATATTTGGATTTTCCCATCGGTTCGGTTATCACTAATTTAGAAACTGGCGGAAAAGTTTTCTTGGATAAGGATGGTGAGATTAAACTTTTAGCTAAAGGTGGTAAGGGTGGATTGGGAAATGAATTTTTTAAATCCTCTACTAATCAAAGGCCGGAGCAGTTTAGTGGTGGTAAGCCGGGCGAGGAATTTGATTTTCTGATTGAATTAGAGCTGATTGCTGACGCTGGTTTAATTGGTTTACCTAATGCCGGTAAGTCTAGTTTGATTAATGAATTAACCAATGCTAAATCAAAAGTTGGGGCCTATCAATTTACTACTTTGGAACCAGCTTTGGGTGATATGTACGGTTATATTTTAGCTGATTTACCAGGTTTAATTGAGGGAGCGTCAGTCGGAAAAGGTTTGGGTTATAAATTTCTGCGTCATATTAAAAGGACAAAGATGCTTCTTCATTGTCTGTCTTTAGAGAGTATGAAATTAATTACGGATTATAAAACAATCAGGAAAGAATTGGAAAAATATAGTCCAGAATTGGCAGGGAAGGATGAAGTGCTAATATTAACTAAAACCGATATATTGGATAAGAAGGGAGTCGTAGCAGCTAAGAAAAAATTGTTAAAATATTGTAAAAATATTTTAACTGTTTCTATTCTGGACGACGCCTCCCTTAAGGAATTGAAAGATAATTTGATTAAGATTTTACGTTCTAAGGGTGAATAAAGAGTATTTTTTGTGATATTATATTGTTATGGAGAATAATAAATACCAAGCGACAATTGGATTAGAGATACATGCGGAATTGGCGACAAAGTCTAAGATGTTTTGTAATTGTCAGAATGATCCAGAAGAGGAGAAACCGAATGAAAATATTTGTCCGATTTGCACTGGTCAACCGGGGACATTGCCGGTGATAAATAAGGAAGCGGTGAAAAAGGTATTGGAAGTGGGGGTGGCCATTGGTGCTAAGATTGCTGATTTTACGGAGTGGGATAGAAAGAATTATTTTTATCCAGATATTCCTAAAGGTTATCAGATTAGCCAATATAAATATCCATTAATTACTGGTGGTAAATTAAACGGTATAAATATTACTAGAATTCATTTAGAAGAAGATACGGCTAAATCTAGTCATGATCAGGGAGAATTCTCATTGGTGGATTTTAACCGAGCTGGCGTCCCGTTGATGGAGTTGGTGACCGAGCCAGAATTGCACAGTGGAAAAGAAACAGCCGATTTTGCTAGAGAGTTGCAATTACTTTTACAGTATTTAAGAGCGGGCGAGGCTAATATGGAAAAAGGTGAGATGCGGATTGAAGCTAATATTTCCGTCAGTGATAATGATAAATTAGGAACCAAGGTGGAAGTAAAAAATATTAATTCTTTTAAAGCGGTGGAAAAAGCTGTCGCTTTTGAAATTGGACGACATATTCAAGTTATTGAGGGTGGGGGTAAAATAGTGCAGGAAACTAGAGGCTGGGATGAGGATAAACAAATTACTTTCTCCCAACGCTTAAAAGAGGATTCACATGATTATCGGTATTTTCCTGATCCGGATTTGCCAAAATTTAAAATATCAGAGATAGCGGAATTTTCAGAGGAAAATTTAAAAAAAGAAATACCAGAATTGCCATGGCAAAAAAGAGCCAGATATGAAAAAGATTACGGTATCAAAGTTGTGGATGTGGAAATCTTTGTTCGTCCAGGCATTATCAGTAATTTTTTTGAGAAGGTCTGTGAGGATTTTGAGGGTGATACCCGTCCGACTGAGTCATCCGGGCGGGAAAATCTAATTAAACTAGCTTCTAATTATATTATTTCTGATTTATTAGGCCTGATGAATGGTAGTGAAAATATGGGTAAAATTACTGATAAGGATTTTTCTAGTCTAATAAAAATGTTGGCTGAATCTAAAATCTCTTCTCGCGGGGCCAAGGATATTTTAAAGATAATGTTTGAGCAGGGTGGTAGTCCGGAGGCGATTGTGGAAAAGGAAAATCTATTACAAAAAAGTGATTTTGGAGAATTAGAAAAGATTGCTAAACAAATTATTACGGATAATCCTAAGGTGGTGGTGGATTATCTAGCGGGTAAGGAAGTGGCCCTAATGTCTCTGGTGGGCCAGGGTATGAAAGCCACCAAAGGTTCCGCGAATCCCCAGGTATTGAAGGAAGTTTTTTTGAAGTTATTAAGTAAGTAAGGTATAATATAAAGCGAGGATTATTTGATTTTAAAATGTCTGGCCTGTGCAACAAGGAAACCCGAGGACTTTTAAAATTAAATAATCAGAGCTTTATTAATTATGATTATTAAAAAAGAAAAAATAACAGTGCATATTGGGGCGGATCATGCCGGTTTTAAACTCAAGGAAAATTTGGTGGCTTATTTACAGAAGTTAGGTTATGAAGTGGTGGATCACGGTGCGCACTTTTATGATGAATTTGATGATTATCCAGATTTTGTGGTCCCAGTTGGAAAAGCGGTATCTGATCATCCGAGTAGCGTGAAAGGAATTGTGATTGGTGGGTCCGGTCAGGGTGAGGCCATGGCGGCTAATCAATTTCCTAATGTGCGGGCTGTAGTATTTTATGGTAATAAAGCTTTTCAGAATTCTGATATCGTTAAATTATCCCGCCAGCATAATGATGCCAATGTTTTATCTTTAGGAGCTAGGTTCATTAGTCTAGGGGAAGCAAAGGATGCGGTGCGGGTGTGGCTAAAAACCTCATTTTTAGGGGATTATAAGTATATTAGGCGAATTAAAAAAATTGAAAAGATTCTACGGGAAGTGCGTCTTAAGAAACATTTTTAAAATCAAACAATTCTAGTTTTTATGTTATAATACTCATATGGTAGAAATAATACCAGCGATATTGCCGACAGATTTGGATGATTTGAGAGATAAAATGGCCCAAGTCAGTGGTCAGGCACCTTTAGTGCAGATTGATGTTTGTGATGGAAAATTTGTGCCGAGTCGCAGTTGGCCCTATGTTCGGGGTGGCATGGATGAATTTACAAATATTAAGGCCGAGGAGGAAGGTTTCCCTTTTTGGGATTCTTTAGATTTTGAAGTGGATTTGATGATTAAACATCCGGAAGAAGTGGTGGATGATTGGGTGATGGCCGGGGCGAAAAGATTGGTCTTGCATATTGAATCGGCGCCGAATATTTTGGAAATTATTGAAAAGTTAAGAACTGAATATGGCACAGCCAAAGACGAAGCTTTTGGTTTGGAGATTGGTGTCGCTTTGGATATTAAAACACCGAATGAAGAAGTTTATGAGATTTTAGATATGATTGACGAGAATGGCGATTCAATTATTGATTTTGTTCAGTTTATGGGAATTGATAATGTTGGTTTTCAAGGGCAGGAATTTAATGAACAAGTTTTGGAGAAAATCAGTGATTTGCGTAATACTTACCCTAATATAGCTATCAGTGTGGACGGTGGTGTCGGTTTTGATAATGCCGCTGATTTGATTTCGGCTGGCGCCACTCGATTGATTTCTGGTTCGGCTGTTTTTGACAGTGGGGATATAACCAAAGCGCTTCATGATTTAGCCAATTCCGGCGAGTAAAAAGCGAGAAGTCTCGCTTTTTACTTATGATTTTGTTAAAATATAAGTATGAAAACATTAAAACAATACATAAGTGAAGCGGCGGAAAAAGGTATAGCCATTGGGCATTTTAATATTTCTAATTTGGAAACTTTGCGGGGTATATTTGAAGCAGCTAAAAAGCTAGATTTGCCAGTAATTATTGGGACGGCGGAAGGAGAGCGAAATTTCATTGGTACCAAACAAGCCGTAGCTTTGGTGAGAAGTTTACGGGAGGAATACGATTATCCAATCTTTTTGAATTCCGATCATACCTATTCCTTAGATAAAGTAAAAGAAGCTATTGATGCCGGCTATGATGCCGTGATCTTTGATGCCACCGATTTATCCTATGATGAAAATATTAAGATTACTAAACAGTGCGTAGAATATGCTAGAAGCGTAAATCCGGATATTATTGTGGAAGCGGAGTTGGGATTCATCGGTAAGTCCTCACAAGTCTTAGAAGGTATTCCTGAGGGCGTTAAAATTACCGAAGAATTTTTAACAAAACCAGAAGAGGCAAAAAAGTTTATTGATGAAACTGGGGTAGATATGTTGGCACCAGCCATTGGTAATATTCATGGTATGTTAAAGGGTGGATTAAACCCCGCTCTGAATATTAAGAGAATAAAGGAAATTAAAGAAGCTGTTGGTATTCCATTGGTTCTACATGGTGCTTCTGGTAATTCACCAGAGGACATTAAGGAAGCCATTAAGGCTGGTATGTCGGTAGTTCATGTCAATACAGAAATCCGCGTCGCCTTTAGAAAAGCTTTAGTAAAATCGCTACAAGACAATCCTGACGAAGTTGCCCCCTATAAATATATGAAGGATTGCGTCAAAGCGGTGGAAGTAGTCATTGAAGAAAAATTAAAATTATTTAGCAATTTATAATATATTTTCTAATAATGAATGATTTTGATATCTGGAATGAGTTAAAGAAAAAAATAGATGCTGATATTAAAATAATTGAACCAGATCGTTTTCCTAAAGAAGGTGAGGTCTGGATGTCCTCAGTTGGTAAAAACATTGGTTTTGAACAAAATGGCAGTGGTGATAATTTTTCTAGACCGATTCTAATTATTAAGAAGTTTAATAATCATATGTTTTGGGCTGTACCACTTTCTACAAAACAGAAAAAATTCGATTTTTATTACAATTTTACAGATCCCAATAAGAATAAAGTTTCTGTTATATTAGCTCAATTAAAATTAATTAGTATTAAGAGATTAAATAGAAAGCTCTATGATTTACAAGCTGATCAATTAAAAGAAATAAAGGCCAGACTTAGAGATTTTATGTAGAAACTCGAAACCCCGCTTTCGCGGGGTTTCTCGGAGCCTTACGGCACTTTGTATTATAAGTATATCAGACCTCTATTATCTGTCAAGTCCGATTTTAAAATTTTCCTTCCCAAATACCAAATTAGCTTTATTTTACTTAATACGCCACTCGATTAGCGCATTAAAATCTTAAGGTTGAACCTTAACATTTGCCCATCAATTTCTGCAACCTCCTAGTTTCCGAACTAGGAGGTTGCTTTTTTTTTGCATATGGTATTCTAAAAATGTCGAGAATTATCAATTAATTTATTATTTAATTTAATGAAAAAATATATAGTATCTATTTTAATCACCTCAATGTTTTTAATTGGCACACCGTTTATTGTACCAAAGGCGTCGGCTTCTGATATATCAATTAGAGATTTTATTCAACTTTTAGTTTTTATTGGTGTGATTGGACCAGAAAAAATACCAGCAGTTAATGTTTATTTATCAATTATGAATGGCATTAATACTACACCAATATCTGTAACATCTACTAGCTCAATAATATTAGGCACACAGGGTACACCAATTTCTGTCCCAATAGCAGGAGCTAGTTCGACAGTTATTACTTATGTGGATGAAAATAACGGTATAATTTCTACTTCTACACCTATTGATATTGATAATGGAATTATTTCCACCTCCACCCCTATAATTCCTTTACGTCCTATCACACTTATTTATCCGGCCGGAGGAGAAAGGTGGCCACTAACTTCAATTCAAGAAATTCGTTGGTTTTCAAATCACCCCCAGCCAACAGTGAATATATCCTTGATAGATGCTAGAATTTGTATGACATTAGGTTGTCAATCTAAAACATATCAAATTAAGTTTGGGGCAAATAATACCGGAAGTTACCATTGGACAGTTGGAATCCAAGGCACGCCAGCCGTTTATCCGAATACTGGATTGGCAGAACAGATTCCAGCCGGGCTGTATTTCTTAAGAATTTGTGAGGGTCAAGATTGTAGTCAAAGCAGTAATTATATTACTATTTTTAACCCAAGTATTTAATTAATTCTTATTTTTATTAGGAATTATTTACACTCCAATAATTACAGGAATGACCATCGGCTTTTTGGCCGTCTTTTGGAAGAGATATTTGCTGATGGCATCAGTCACGGCATTCTTAATATAATCAAAATCAATTGGTTTCATTCCCGAGGCGGTATTTTCAATAGTCTTTTTAATTATATGTCGGGTTTCGGTTAATAATTCTTGAGATTCTCTTAAATAAACAAAACCACGGGAAATAATATCAGGAGATTTTTTTAATTTACAAGTGGTGGTATTAATGCTGGCAATAATTACAAACATACCGTCTTGGGCTAACATTTGTCGGTCGCGAATGACCACTTCCTGAACATCGCCAATGGAAAAACCATCCACCATCACTAAACCGGACGGGGCTTTCTCTTTTAGGACTTGAATTTTTTCACCACTGATTATTTCTATGATACTACCATTATCTGGCACAATAATATTTTCCCGTGTTGTGCCAAGAGAAACAGCTAATTCGGCATTCATTTTTAACATATAATGATGACCATGAACCGGCATAAAGAACTTGTGAGGAATTTGTTTTTGAATCCAGGCTAATTCTTCACGTTTACCGTGTCCACCAGCATGAACATCCGTATCGGAATAGGTAATAATTTTGGCATCATGGCGAAAAAGATTATCTTTTAATCCGGTGATGGCGCGCTCATTGCCAGGAATGACTGACGAAGACAGAATAATTGTATCAGTTTTATTCAATTTGATTTGCTTATGATTGCCATTGGCCATTCTCATGAGGGCAGCGAATTCTTCGCCTTGGGCACCGGTAGCTAAGATCATTAACTTATGGGGCGGATAATCAGCAATATCCTCTACAGAAATAATATGTTCAACATCAGCTAGTTTTAGGAATTTTATAACTTCCACATTATTTTTCATGCTCCGTCCTTCAATTACCAGTTTTTTGCCATATTTTTTGGCCATATTAATGAAGTGGATAATTCGTTCCACTTGAGAGGCAAAAGTAGCGATGATAATTCGGCCAGTGACTTCACCGACAATTTTGTCTATAGTTTTTATGACTTGATTTTCCGATATGGTCCAGCCAGGTTTTTCCACCCCAGTGGAGTCCATGGTTAAGAGCAATACTTTTCGGTCTTGGAAAAATTTATATTGTTCATATTCCTTTTCTGAAACTACACCATTTTCATTTTCCACTCGAACATCGCCGGTATTTACGATATCACCAAAGGGAGTTTCGATGACGATACCCGTTGAATCGGGAATTGAATGAGTTAAACCAAAGAATTTTACTTTTAATTCTGGAGTCATTGGTAAGAAGCCATCATTTTTACCAGCAATTTTAATATTTAATTCTGGCAAATGAGGGAATTCAGTTTGTCTTTTTTTAATAAGTAAAGCGCCAAATTCACGAGTATAGATTGGTGGATTTCCCAGTTTTTCAATTAAATAGGGGATACCACCAATATGATCCAAGTGGCCATGAGTGATAACTAAAGCCCGGATTTTACCACGTCTTTCCTCTAAATATTTTGTATTAGGTAGAATATAATCAATACCCGGAGTCTCTTCGGTCTTGAATTGAATGCCAGCATCAATAACAATAATGTCATTTTTATACTCAATGGCCGTCATATTTTTACCGACTTCTTCCACTCCGCCCAAAGGAATAATTCTCAAAGTATTCTCTTTTAGGCTGGGCACAATATCCTCAAACTTTTTATGCATACTCGGACCGTTTTGTCTTTTAGGTGGCGATGGCCGGCGGGTATTTTTTAAATGCCTTTTGGCATTATGTTGCAGGCCAGGCATGGATAGTAATTGGCCACTATTCTGATTATTATTTTTAGGGATATTTCTTAAAATTGAACTATCCGCATGAAAAGGAGCGGAGCGTCTCCTTTCGCCCGAAGAATTATTATTACTGGCGTTTATTATCATATTATTTTATTTATCCCGTAGTGAGAATTTTTATTTCTCTACTACTGGGACTAAGAAATTCCAAATTTGATCTGTTTCAATATACCAACGGTATATTTCCTCAAATCGTTCGGAACGATTATTAATTAATCCAGAGTTAAACCCTTGGACTTTGGTTGGTAAAAGATAGATGAATTCTGGTGAATAGATAAAAATGGCGGGGATATCATTTTTAATTTCGGCGGCAAAGGCTATATATTTTTTTAACCTTTCATCTTTATCGGAAATTTGTCGAGCCTCTTCCAATAATTTATCAGCTTTATTATTGGTATACATGGCTACATTATAACCAGTATTTCTTTGTGAAGAGTGCCAGAAAGCAAACAAATCCAAACTTCTATTTATAGTCTCTCCAAACAGAAGGCTATCATATTTTCTTTGGCTGATGATACTCTGATTCAAATCGCTTGGTTCAAAAGTCATTATTTCTACTGGCACACCCAGCAGAGCCCAATCTTCTTTTAGAATATTAGCCATATTTTTTAGATCAGTGGTATTAGAGGTGGAAATAGAAAAAGTTAAATTTTGAGTTTCTTTTTTAGGCACTTTTTTCTCCCAAAGGTTTTCTGTTTCATTAAATGTCCAGCCAGCCTTGATTAAGACTTCCTTGGCCTGGGCGATGGCCTCCTCCCGATTATAAATTGTTTCTGAATTATCGGATGATTCGGGTAGAATTCCATTAGGTAGGGGCCCATCAATTTTTTTGCCGTAACCACTTAAGACCTCTGATACGATTCGATCTTTGTCTACGGTCATATTTAAGGCTGTTCGCACTTCTTTATTTAAGAAGACTGGGGCCTGGTTTTGATTAAAGAAAAGACCAAACACCCTAGGTAGAGAAATATTTTCTGTATTAATCGCTTTCTTTCCCGTTAAGGCATTAAGATTTTGCGGTGTAATAGCGCTAGTGCTGTCAATTTCTCCCGCCAGGAAGGCATCAGTCAGGGCCTTTTCATTTGGGTAAAAATTGAATCTTAGGGTGGTAATAAAAGGTTCATTCAGGGCATAATTATTAAAAGCCTTTAATTCATAATAGGTGGGAATACCGGAACTGTTCCTTTTGATGTCCTTGATCTCATATGGTCCTGAGCCGATCGGTTCCATATTATAAAGACTAAAAGGGAATTCGTCTGCGGTGGCATTATTCCAAATATGTTTTGGTAGAATACCGATAGTGGTATTTTCGAGGAAAGGTGAATAGGGCTGTTTTAATTTAAAAGCTATTTCTGTTGCACTTATTTTTTCTACTTCCACTCCTAGCCAATTATTTCTTTTTGGACTGCGGAGATTGGAATCCTGAGCCATCTTTACAGTATATTCAATATCGTCGGTGGTTATTTTTTCACCATCCTGAAAGGAAATATCATCTTTGATTTTAAAAGTGTAAATTAAATCATCATCAGAGACAGTATAACTTTCGGCTAAATCTGGTATGAGATCTCCCTCGGCGGTGGCGCGCATTAATCCAGAGTAGACTAAATAGGTCAAATCTCGATCAGCGTCGGATAATTCCAAAAGGGGATTTATGAATCGGGGTGAGCCAATTAAACCTTCACTAAAAGAACCACCACGGGCCGGTACGGCTGTCATAAAACTGGAATTAATTTTCCATAATAATGACAGACTGGATAATATCAAGAGACCAGAAAGAATTATAAAGATTGTCTTTTCAGTTAAGCCGAAAGATTTGATAATTCTTTCTAAATAGTCCAATTTTGTTCTATAGATATTTTTTATATTTGACATAAACAAAGATAGTCGCTTTACCGGATGAAGAGAGACACTTATAAATGAATTTATATTATAATCTAATTACGAAGATTAAAGAAGAGGTAAGATGGCGGAAACGGCAAAAAGGACAGCGATAATAACTGTAAAATAGAAGAGTTTTTGTTCAAAACCTCTTCGGGTATGGAAACCAGCGTTAAAATTATCATTGCCACCAAAGGCGCCACCGACGCCTGCTTCCGATTTCTGGATTAAAATAACCACCACCAAGACGACGGACAGGACGATCCGAATATAGGGCAATATTGCCATTAAACTA